>WFOZ01000598.1 GCA_015487825.1 Planctomycetaceae bacterium | reverse complement strand
ATACGCCACCTTTCATCAAATTTCCAGAACACAACATCTGACAATAACTCATCTGCGATTCGCTACCATTAAGTCTTGCGAGTCTGCTTTGCCTGGTAATTTTCATTGTTGCAGTATTCATAGATAACATCCCTGCTGCGTTGTACACAGCAGGAATGCTGGCAACTTCAATCTTTCTGCTCGGTCTATCTGTTCTCATGACTGAATTCCTCGTACGCCGCATTATGAAAGCACGTAGAGAAGAGACAACATCGGTCTCTCTTTTTTCCTTTCTCCTTTTCCCACTGGCGTTACTTATTTGCCAATTTCAATACTTGATGGCAATACCTGCTGCATTGCTCACTCGGCGAATCGTTTGGCGTGGAGTTGCTTATGATGTCAATATCCGCCGGAAAGAAATTCGTATGTTGGATTATGAACCGTATTCTCCACCTGCAACACTGGAAGAGCATCCCGTTTCCATTTGAACAACCGATGCAATGCGTTAGAATTCAGGAAGCTTCTAAATATCATCTCCCTGATTAACGGCCATCGGAAAACTTCAACTATGGCGAATTCAACTTTCAACCGTCGCAATTTTCTTGGCAGTTCGGTTGCCGCTGCATTGCTACCCGGGTTTCGTGTCAGTTCGCAACTTCAAGCTGCGGATAAAAATGACGGATATCAGTTATTCTGGGGAGATTTGCATAATCATAATGCAGTCGGATATGCAAAAGGATCATTAGAACGTTCAATTGATTTAGCACGAGAGCATCTCGATTTTTTCGCGTTCACCGGCCACGCCTGGTGGCACGACATGCCCAAGATGCCCGGCAATCGCCACATGAAGTGGGTCAACGGCTTTGAAAAACATTCTAATCACTGGAATAAAACCCGACAGTTAATTCAGGATGCCAACAGCGATCAGTTTGTCGCGTTGTTAGGTTACGAATGGCATTCGAGTAAGTTTGGGGATTACTGTATGATTTTCCCCGAAGATCAACCGAATCTTTTTTTGCCGGATCATGTTGAAAAGCTGCTCGACTTTGCTGAAGCAAACAATGCCTTTGCGATCCCGCATCATCTGGGCTACAAACAGGGTTGGCGTGGTGCGAACTTCAAACATTTCCGATCTTCGGTAAGCCCAGTCGTTGAAATTTTTTCCGAACATGGCTGCACCGAAACGGATCGATCCCCATTTCCGATGATTCGGCACAGCATGGGAGGGCGTTCCACTTCGAATACGGTTATTCCTCAACTTGAAAAAGGAAAACGGTTCGGCTTCATCGCTTCCACTGACGACCACCTTGGCTATCCGGGAGCGTATGGCGAAGGGGTGCTCGGTGTCTGGGCAGATGATCTTTCTGCGAAATCGTTAATGGAAGCAATTCGAGCCAGACGAACCTACGCTGCAACGGGTGATCGGATTACATTGGAAGTTGTGTTGAACGGACACCCGATGGGAAGCGAGGTTCCCGCCACCGCTGAGCGTCAGATTGATGTGCGAGTTGAAGGAGACGATGCTGTTTCGATGGTCGAACTGGTTCGCAGCTCACAGGTGATTGAGCGGTATTTCCCGGAAGATCATCTGGATGGCCCGACACAATTGCCAGGCAACGTAAAATGTCGAATCCAGTACGGCTGGGGCCCCTGGGCCGATTTGAATCTGGGAAGAACCTGCTTGTGGGATATGTCGATTCATCTGAGCAAAGGCCAGTTCCTGCGAGCAAATCCCTACTTTCAATCGGCTCCGTTTGATGAAAAACTACGCGATCATTTGCAGGTTGTTTCTCCACAGGAATTGCGTCTTCAATCGAATACAACACGCGTGAAATGCTATGGTGAAGATCCGACAAAATCGGTTGTCTGTGAAATCGCAGGCGATCCCGATTCGGTCCTCACGCTCAAATTACGCCAACCGGTCGAGCAAACAGTTTCTGCAAAACTGAAAGATCTGATCGACGACAATCTGGTAACTTTTACCGGCGAATTTACAACCGAAAGCTACATTATCAATCGACTGGTCAGCCCCAGCGAATACTCGATGAAAATCCGCTGGCACGACCGCAGCAATAACGCTTTGCAAAGCGACTGGTACTACGTCCGAGTCACCCAGCACAACGGACAAGTTGCCTGGTCCAGCCCCATCTGGGTCGGATAGCTCTGTTGGTAAATGGTAAACAATGAAAAGAGCGAACGATGGGAAGTGGAGCCTCCTATTTCTGTGGCGGTCCGCAATAGCGGACCCTACAAACACCCTGGATTTCTGCAATAACCAAGCATCGCTGAATAGTTACGAAGTGAGCATAAAAAAAGTTTCATTTGCGATTACGCTATCTGATCGAATATGGACAGAAACAATGGGAAGTAGAGATCAGGAAAAAGCCAAGAAAGTTGTTTTAACAGGCATGATGATCGGAGCCGGAATCGGGCTGCTTGTTTCTTTCTATTACACACTGCCTGTTATCAGCAATTGGCCCAGGTTATGGCCGATTGCTTTTGGTTTCGTTGCTTTGGCAATGATTTCGTTTTCTATTGCTGGAGTATTTATTGGCTTATTTATTTCCAGATTCCAAAGAAAAACAGTCGAGTAGATTGAGCATTTGGCTAGTGCGAAACATTGCTGGGATGGAAGACGAAATATCTCGTTTGATATTATCCCCATATTTCGTAGGTTTTATTTCTGGTTCTATATTACTAACGGTAAAAGTTTACGAACGGCTCGCAAATTTTAGAAAAATATCAGTTTGGCTACGGCTATCAGAATGAACCAGCCGTGCTGGGTTAATTTCAGTGAGGGGGAGTAAGTTCATGATCAGTTACTCACCACCAAAACCACAGGCTTGGGGACACCGAATCGGTCGTCATTCTGCTTCTAAGATTGTTGATATTGGGCTCGTGAAACTTTCGGATACACACATCAGGCCAAAGACAGCATTACGCTCCTGAATGATAAATTCTAAAGATAAATCACGTTACGCTGGCATTGATATAGAGTCAATGGGGAAAATCGGTCTATACCGTTCGAAATTGTTTGAGTGCCACGTTGGGTGTCCCTGATTTGTGCTCTGACGCCACCTCTATATTACGAAGCAATGCATCCAGATACCTGTTGGCATGAAAAATTGAGCAGTTCGGAGCAACTGCCTCCCTCCTCGCGGGATAAGAGTGGATAATCTATCAAAACTGGACTACCATGAACTCAGTAAGAACAAAGCATTACCTTGAATCAATATAATCAGGAACAATATCATGACACAGCTCAATCGTAGGAATTTTCTTCAAGGCAGTCTGGCTGCAGGGGTGTTTCTGGCGGGTTCGCGTTCTTCCAAGCTGCTTGCGGCAAACGAAGAAATCAATCTGGCGGTGATTGGCCTGGGGGGACGGGGCGGGGCACACGTCAAAGAATTTAGTGCAGCGTCCGGTGTGAACATTGCAGGGCTGGTCGATCCTGATGCAAAACGATCACAAGGTTACCTCAAAAAATTCCCTAAAGCAAAAGCATACACCGACTTGCGGAAGATGCTCGAAGATCAAAGCATCGATGCGGTTTCAATTGCAACCTGTAACCACTGGCACTGTCTGGCTGCGATCTGGGCGATACAGGCTGGCAAAGATGTGTATGTTGAAAAACCACTTTCGCATTCTCAGTGGGAAGGCCGTCAGGTAGTCAATGCGGCTCGGAAACATCACCGAATTGTGCAACTGGGCACGCAGCAGCGTTCCTCACCTATTCAGGCGGAAATCAAACAGTTCCTGCACAAAGAAAAAGCACTGGGGGATATCAAGTACGTTCAGGTTTGCAGATACGGCATTCGTGGTTCTATCGGAAAACGATCAACGCCGCTGCCGATTCCTGAAGGTGTCGATTACAACCTCTGGCTTGGTCCAGCAGAAGATCAGGTATTGTAT
>WFOZ01000597.1 GCA_015487825.1 Planctomycetaceae bacterium | reverse complement strand
CTGAACAGGCCGCAGATTCTGAAACCGGAAATTCATCCGAATTAACCGGCGATGGCGAAATGACCGGCAAGATGCTTCGCTCTGCATTAATGCGTGACTGGGGACAAAAGCAGGGAGATCTCGATGCAGAATTAACCGATGGTCGCAGGCGACATATCGATAAAGAATATGCACCGCTTATTCGCAGATACTTCGAAGCACTGGCTCAACCTGAACCAAAACAAAAGAAACCCGAGAGTAAAAAATAGAGCCCTCCTGTAATTTATCTCCGGGATGGAATCTGGCAACGAGTCATATTGAAAAAAAATAACAACCAATGCCTAGAGTTATTACCTACATCCTGCTTGCAACGCTTATCTGCAGCTGTCCGCTCTTATTGAATGGGACGGCTTGCCAGGCTCAGCCGAAATGGAGTGATAAAGATGTTGATCGCTCGATCTCGCAGGCGTTGGTTTATCTGGCAAAGAAGCAGCATCCTGATGGTGCATGGGTGATTGATTCGATTGGCCAGTCGACGGCTTCAACTTCACTGGCAGTGATGGCATTCCTGGCCGCAGGTCACACTCCCGGTGAGGGGCCTTATGGGGAGCAAATTGAAAAAGGAATTCGCTGGGTCATCGATCATCAGGAACCGAATGGACTGCTCATTCACAAAACGAGTCATGGCCCGATGTATTCGCATGGGATCAGTACGTTGATGCTGGCTGAAGTGGTCGGGATGGTTGGAATTGAAGATGCCGATCGTTGTCGACGGGCACTGGAAAAAGCAGTCCGATTGATACTGGAAGCTCAGTCGATCCCCAAAAACGAGCGACACCAGGGCGGCTGGCGATACCGTCCTTCAGACCGGGACAGCGATTTAAGTGTCACCGGCTGGCAGTTACTTGCGCTGCGAGCTTCAAAAGATATCGGCTGCGATGTTCCTGCAGAATCGATTGATAAAGCTGTTGAATATGTCAAACAGTGTGCAACGAAAGGATATAAAGGCTTTGGCTACCAACCGGGCAGCGGACCGACACCAACACGAAGCGGGACCGGGATTCTCTGTCTGGAAGTATGTGGTGTGCATGAAAGCCCCGAATCAGTTGGCGGTGCAGATTACCTTCTCGAAAGACCACTGAAATTCAAAGATTCCTATTTCTATTACGGTGTTTATTATTGTTCGGTCGGAATGTTCAAACTGGGCGGGAAATATTGGGAGCAGTCTCGTGATCATCTCGTCCCGATTCTGCTCAGCAAGCAGGATGCAGACGGTTCCTGGCCCTCCGAGCATACCTCTGAAAAAAGGCAGGGACGAACATACACAACAAGCATGGCTGTGCTTGCCCTGGCTATCGAATATCGCTATCTCCCCATCTATCAGAGATAGCCGGCACAGCTTTTTTGCCACGAGACTGCTTTCATTCTTTCAAATTGGGAAAGAGTCTCAAAAAAAGTCCAATCTGCCCTGAACCGGCAATGGCAATATCACTATAATCCGAGCGAAAATCTCATCAGGCGACCTCTAAAACGAACTTTATAACACCTCCTGAGATTCAATTTATGAAACGACACCTGCACTTCAGAGAAGGAAGTTCTGAATGAACCATTTCGATGTAATAGTTATTGGCACCGGCCCGGGCGGCGAAGGAGCCGCAATGCAGGCCTGTAAAGAGGGTAAAAACGTTGGTGTCATCGAACGCTATTCCCAGATAGGCGGCGGATGCACACATTGGGGGACAATTCCCAGTAAGGCGTTGCGGCATGCGATTTTTCGTATGACCGAGCTGAACCTCAGCAGTGCTTATAAAGAAGCGGGTGTGCGCATGAAGTTGGAGTTTTCGAATCTCCGACAAGGCGCAGCGGCTGTCATTGCCAAGCAGGTTGATATGCGGCAAGGTTTTTACAATCGCAATCGGGTCACGCTAATTGATGGATTTGCCAAGTTTGTTGATGAACATACAATAGAGGTCTGCGAAGAAAATGGAGGCTGTCAGCATTTCACGGCAGATTCATTTATCATCGCAACCGGCTCCCGGCCATTTCGCCCTGAAGGAGTCGACTTTGATCACAAGCGTGTTTTCGATAGCGATATCATTCTGGATCTCGATTTCACGCCAACTTCGATCACCATTTTTGGAGCCGGAGTTATTGGTTGCGAGTATGCTTCAATGTTTCGCAACATCGGCTGCAAAGTGAATCTGGTTAACGGGCGAGATAAACTGCTGGAATTTCTGGATGATGAAATTATCGATGCTCTCAGTTATCACCTGCGGGATCGTGGCGTTTTAATTCGGCATCGTGAAGAATTTGAG
>WFOZ01000596.1 GCA_015487825.1 Planctomycetaceae bacterium | reverse complement strand
CAGCTCGCCTGTGGATTGTTCATCAAATTAACAAAGCTGCGGCCCTGCAGATGCCTCGGCCTGGGTAGGTTTGCCAATTCACACAGCGAAGGGTAAAGGTCAATCGATTCAATCAGGCCCGTTCTTCGCTGATTCTTTTTGATGCCGGGGGCTCGCACGATTAGCGGAATTTGCATCGATGTTTCATAACAACTATGTTTGCACCACAAGGTATGTTCGCCAAGATTCCAACCATGATCGCCCCATAAAACAACAATCGTATTTTCTGTCAGCTCCAACCGATCCAGTTCATCAAGCAGTTTTCCAATTTGTGCATCGGTGTAACTGACACACGCATAGTAACCATGAATTAAATTTCGAGCCGTCTCATTCGAGACCGGCCCCCTGGCAGGAATATCCGCATAGGCTCGCAATTCCCCGGAAGAGTGGATCGATTCTTTGGGAGCATTTTTCGGAACATAATAATTATCGGGAAGCTGAATTTTCTCATGATCATACAAATCCCAATATTTTTTCGGTGCCACAAACGGCAGATGCGGCTTGAAGAATCCAACCGCCAGAAAGAATGGCTGCTCTTTTTCTTTGAGCCGCCCCAATTCATCCATCGCACGCTCAGCAAGCACGCCATCCGCATAAGCATTATCAGGAACATCAGCCGATTCTGTGGAAGGGCCACGTTTACGACCACCCTGTTTTCGTAGCCGCTCGTGTAGTTCCAGATTCTTTACGTCTCGATACCAGGGAATATTCTTCGGTCGCCAGGCTGGCTGCGACCAGCCTTGTGCGTTATCTGTGGGGTGATGAAATATCTTCCCTAAAGAAAGCGTGTAATACCCGTTCTTTTTGAATTGCGTGTTGAGCGTTGTCATGCCGGGAGCATCTTTTTGTGCCCACGCCAGATAGCTGACAAATCTTCTTCTTGCAGGACGGATACCACTCATCATGCTCGCCCGTGATGCCCCGCAGGTTGGCACCATGCAATAAGCCCGCTCAAACAATACCCCACTTGCCGCCAGTCGATCAATATTCGGCGAATGAATATGCTGCTTCCCATAACAGGCCAGTTCCGGTCGTAAATCATCAACCGCAATAAACAAAACATTAGGCCGCTTCTGAGCAGCGAAAACGGAACTGTTAAACGCAGAGATTATCAGAAGCAAAAAAAGTGATCGCAGCATGACATTGGCCTTTCGGTTTTATTCAGAGATAGATGCCCGGCAGACACAGGATGATGCGCCATGCATGCTTCAGTATATTGCTATTTCGAGGAAGAATGAAACCAACTTGTCATCTTGCCTCTTGCTATAACACAAGACCGACTGTTCATGGCAGTTCGGCTATTTTCTGTTCTGTGTCAGTTCTAGGATTTACAAAGCCTAATCGTAACTATTCAGCAGTGCTTGGCTATTGCAGAAATTAAGGTTGTTTGTAGGGTCCGCTATGCGGACCACCGCAGAAATAGGAGGTTCCACTTCCCATCGTGGTCCGCGGGCAGCGGACCCTACCGGGCTTTATACGGCGTAAGTTTTGCTTCACGACATCCACCCTACGGCCTGACGACCCTGGCTATTTTTTTGAGAGTTTCTTTGCTCTCGCCCAGCGTGCATATTGAATCACAATGTTTACGCAAATCAGAGAATAAAATGTAATAGATAGTTATTCTATTTTTTTTAATCGCTGGCCTGCTTAACTGTAAGACTAATTCTTTTTCTCTATTGTCGGGGATAATCAGAAACAGTAAGGAGGGGTCTTCCGGGAACGAATAATATAAGTCGGTCAAACGGAGAATTCCAGAATATATTGAGGTGCTTTTTTCTACTTCAAAGGCACCGACAATCTTATTTGTCCCTTTCTGAAACCAGATCACATCGATCAGGGCAATCGTGCTGTTCGTTTCTTTATCAACTCCAATATCTGGAAAATCAGACAGACTGATGAAGGAAAAGCTGTTTCCCTGGTGGCATCTTGAACGATCATTTGAGGCACTGATCACATCATACCCTAACGCATGACCTATTTTCAAAAGGTGATATTGCATCTCGGTATGCAAATCCTCTTCTGCTCTTTCATTCCTCACTTCTTTATGACGTTTCTTGAGAAGCCTCTCAATTTTCAACTGTTCTTTTTCAGAAAGTGCGCCCTCATCTCCAACCATTATTTTTTTGACGCCAACGTCAAACAGAAATCCGGAAAACGCACCAAGGTCTTTGGAAAGCAAATTTTTATATTGTCTGTTCTTCTCGATAATTACTTCCCGCATCCGAAGATATTCATTCCAGGAACCAAGTTTGACCTTGTCTTTGAATAAGTGATTGAAGCCGTTCACTATTGCTGTGTTGAATGGTGGAATGATTTCAGGATGGAGAAAATATAGAATATTAGCAACTGCTGGCCCTAACCCTTTTATCTTCTTCTGGTCAAGATGAATAATTTCTTTGATGATTTGCTCTTCTTTTGTAGCATGATAACAATTTTCAAGAAATTGACCAAAAGCGACCTTGTTTTCTTCGTTCTCATAAATATCTGGAATTCGTAGTTTTGGT
>WFOZ01000595.1 GCA_015487825.1 Planctomycetaceae bacterium | reverse complement strand
GGAAATATCGCAACCGTACCAACAAGAATAAAAAAACCGAAAAACAGACCCGAAAAACAACCGCAACCACGCCCCATCGATTGGGAATGCGATAACGCTTTCGATGCAGATTGTGATGAATCATCAAACGACATTTTTCGTTTCCTTTATTCGATTCCCGGGCTGAACAACAATCTCGAAATTATCGTTCACATCGGGCCAGAATGCAATCTCTCCTTTGAACCGGATACTCCAGATGATTTTATTGTGGCTCGCATCAAAAGAGTGCATTGTCTTTGATGGTATTTTGATCTCGATATTTCGATAAGCCATTCCTGATTGCTGATCGGTTTCAAACAAGTCTGCACAGTAGAATTCAACCGTATCGAAACTGTCTTGAGTCCCTTCTCGAAATCGAGTCCATTCGGTCCCGACCAACTGAACCGACAGACGACGAACCGATGCGATACTTTCACAAAACTGCCACGTGATCGAGAGAGGTTCTCCTAATCCTGTCGCCGGCTGATTAACAAATAACCTCACGCTGGGAGTGTTGAGGTTGAAAAAGTAGTAAGTCGTTTGAAGAATCAACTGCACTTTAGGGAAATGTCGGCGCTGGAAAGACATACACCTTATGTTGGTCTTTATTTATTGCACCTCAGGTGGAAACGACAAAGGGCATTAAAATCGATAATGTAACTCATGCAATGTAAAGGAGTTATAGTCCCCAATTCAAATGGCAGTGCAAAAGTATGTTACACGCATGGCAAATAGATCTGACTACCAGTTGTTAGCGCCGAAAGTTCGGCGCCGAAAACGCAAGTCCCGTAATTCCCCTAAAGTGCAGAGAATCAAAAAAAGGCCGATAAACACAAAAGGGATGAGAATGATTAAGCCAGAAACAGCTATGAATACTCCAGGTACTGGAGTATTTTTATTGAGCAGTGTAGCTATTGCCCAAACAAGAGATACTGCAGTAAATCCATTACAGATCAGAGTACCAAGCAAACTGCCAATAAACCCGGAGATTGGTCTTGATGTCGTGGGCAATTCGAATTGACCATGCAATTCCTTGAGTTCCGCTTTGGGTCGTTTCTTTTTTATCTGTTCATATCGGTAAATACCTTCTTCTTGCTTCTTGATCGATTTCAGCAATCGAGCCTTGAATGCCTGAATGTACTGTTTAAAAGATTGTTGCATCATCCAGTTAACCGCCAGAAGAATGGCATTTCCTGATTATACTTTTAGTATCGACAAAAAGAATATAAAATTTCCTCGTCGAATATGTTATAAACGATGAACAATGATTTGTCAGGCTGGAAAGTACCGTAAGCTGGATCAAGACCCAGCTTACAAAACTGTTTTCAACTCCGATATTGATAACCATGACCCATCCCTCATTCAATCGCAATAAAATTTTACGAATAGCAAACTGCGTGACGGCATTGTTATTGCTGATGTTTTTCACCAACGTTGCGATGGCGGATCGATTTGTGATTGTGAACGAAAAAGGCGAGAAGCGGGAAGTTATCGGGCGGCTGCATGCCAGCGGGCAGGGGGCGTATGCGATTGAGCGACCGGGTGGGCAGATGGAACTGGTTGCTCAGGGGGCGGTTACCGAACGGGATAACACCGTCCCCTGGAAGCCTGCAACGCCGGAAGAACTCGCCTTGGAACTATCGGAAGAATTCGGGAAAGATACCTTTCGAAGTCATCTCGAAGGAGATTTTGTTGTCGGGCTGGTCTTAATGGACAAGCTTCCGAAAAGATCTGAAATACGAGTCGTTGCCTTCATGAAAAAAGCGGCGAAGTTTATGAATACGGTACAAAATACCTTTCTGAAATTTGCCAAGAAAATGAAACTGAATATTAAAGACCCCGACTACCCGCTGGTCTTGCTCATTTTTGAATCAGATGACGACTTCGATGCCTATGCCGAAAAAGTAACACAAGGACAGGGGCTTTCTGCGGGGAATATTTCCGGCTTTTACAACGGTCTGACCAATTACCTGGCGATTCGGATGACGGAGTGTCACACGTTTGAAGTCCCGCTGCACGAAGCGATTCATCAGCAGGTTTATAACCGAGGCGTATTGAAACGACTCGCTCCTATTCCGGCCTGGTTCAACGAAGGAATTGCTTCCGGGTTTGAATCGAACAGTGATCGTATCAGTGCAGGCCCGACCAAAGTCCATCAGCGTTATGCGAAGATGGCTCAAACAGCAAGGCAATTAACATGGCGCCAGCTAATCACCGACGATCAGGCTTTTCGGGGTGATGTCCTGGCTGGTGAAGCGTACTGTCACGCCTGGTCGATGCACTGGATACTGGTCACCAAACACGCCAAACAATACACCGCGTATGTGAAGCACCTTTCAGAAATAGAACCCTTCACAAAACAGGACACCGCTGCCCGTCAGGAAGAGTTCATTCGCTACTTTGGAGAAGACATCACTGCATTAAAAAAAGAATTCGAACAGGCGATTCTCATCGCTTATCGCAGGAGAAGAAAGCCACCTGTTAAGAAAGAACGAGCTGGTTATCTGCATGCACAACGGGCTCTGGCCGATTTTGAACTGACTGCAATCAACAGGCGGGATCTTGGTGGTTTACTTGAAGTCGAAGGACGGATGCGTAACATCAATCCGTTTCGCAGCCTTTCGTTTTCAATCGTCGTCATCACCGATGCCGGCGTTTACGCTCAGTGGATTTTGCCCAATGTTTCCTCCAAGCAGGTGGTTGCCCTATCGAAAAAATATGCCGACAAAGTTGCTCCCGGAGTGCGGTCAGGCTCATCGAATTCCTTCCGTGTGAAAGTTCGCTCGATCTCTCCTGACAGCGAAGAAGCCGCCCGCTGGAAAAGAGGCGAACTCCCTGCCCCCGATGCAGGACGTTAATCATGCCTGATAAAATTCTGTTGCTGATTACCGTTGATTACCTCGCTCCAACTGATCTTCCCTGTTACGGAAACCGCGAAGTGCAGTTGCCCTCTCTGGATGCGCTCGTTGTCGAAGGGGTGGTGTACGACGAACATTATTCGCCGGCTACATTTCCTCAATCCAGCATGAAAGCCTGGGTGACCGGACAGCCATCTTTATTACAGGAAGAAGACGGATTACCACAGTCAGATTATTGTTTGACTGATGAATTGATGGAAAAGTTAACTTCTCAAGAGGTGCATGTTTCCCGAATAGACTGTTCTGAAAATGATTTTGAAGATCAGGTCCAGAAGTTCTTCGCTTCAGCTGAAAAAAGCAATCGTTCTTTCTGCTGGCTGCGTCTCTCAACTCGTCACGAATCGTCCATCGTTGAAAAAGCGAGTCAACTGGAAAACGTGATTGCACAACTCCAGAAAAACGTCGAAGGATATCAGGAAACGTCTATCGCCTGGCTACTCACTTCCGAACAGGGACAACTGATAGAAGAAGAGTTGCCGGAAAATATCTCTGCTCTCTACGCCGCACAATTGCAACAAAGCTTGAGTAGAAAACTGTGGAGACCACTGATCCTCTCAGGCAATTCTTTTCCTGAAGATTGCCCACAAAGAATTCGGTCACTCACTGTCTCGCAGGATGTGCATTGGACAATACTCGATTTTCTGGAATGCGAAATTTCCTCCTGTTCAACATCTCAATCCCTACTGGCAGGTCTTTCTCAGCTTCAACAGCTAGATCGCCAACTGTTATTACTGGACGAAAATCTGGCCGGGCTGCTAACCTCGACAGACTTAACAGTGATCGCGTTCAATCCTGACGAAGAAAGTATTTCTCCATCTGCCCGTTACTATTTGAAACCGGAAGATCGAAATGACGTGAACGACCTCCAGACCACTGCTCCTGAACATGTTGAGAGGCGAGTTGTTGAGTTGCGCAAACTTCTTGGCAAGATCAAACAAAGCGAGCCGAGTTAGAAATGAAGATTCGTCCGGCTTAGCATCGCTCAAACAATTATTGTCGTCTCTTTGAATCGTAGGATGGCGTGCTTGCACCCATCAAATACGGATTCCATTTCACCAGTCTCATGCCGGTGAATCAATGGCAGAATTATAACAATTCCAACCCTCTTCTATCATTGAACGCAACCCGGCACGCGAAGATGGGTGCAAGCACACCATCCTACAATAAATAATACAGCGTTCACTGATGAACCAGAGAGTAAATCTCATGGATACCACATTGGTCAGGCTGGAAAGCCTAACCTACTTGATGGCTTCAGCCTGTCCGTGTTAAAAATTACAATCCAATCGCCTGGCGGATGTTTTGTTGTGCTTTGTTGCACAAGTTTTCTGCCTCGGTTGCATCCGGAGCTTCTGCGATAACCCGGATAATCGGTTCGGTGTTGCTGGCTCGAACCTGCACCCAGCTATTTTTCCAATCGAGCCGCAACCCGTCCCCTTCGGTTGCTGTTGCATCGGGGAAACTTTTCTTCAACGCTTCGCAAGCATCCTGAACCAGATTTTGTGGGCAGGTTATTTTTGATTTCACAATCGAATAGTTTGGGATCGATTTCACCCACTGCGAAAGTGTTCCGCCACGGCTGGTCAAACCATCAAGAGCGTAAGCCATCGAAACGAAACTGTCCCTTACATAGCCAACTTGTGGTTCGATCACCCCGCCGTTTCCTTCGCCGCCGATAATTGCTTTTACTTCCTGCATTTTGGTAACAACATTCGCCTCACCCACATGCGAACGATAGAAATCGCAGCCATATTTTTCTGCAATATCCGCAGTCACGCGGCTCGTCGAACCATTCACGACAACTGGTCCGGGAGTTTGCTTAAGAACGTGATCGACCGCGAGAGCCAATGTTAATTCTTCGCCGATATAATTGCCCTGTTCGTCGATAATCGCCAACCGATCCGCATCGGGATCTTGTGCAAATCCGATATCTGCCTGATGCTTCCGCACGACTTCACAAAGTGAAGTTAAATTCTCAGCCAGCGGTTCGGGAGTATGTTCAAACTGACCATCCGGTTTGTCTCCCATCACAATCACTTCGCAGCCAAGTTCTTCCAGCAGTTTTGGAGTGGCGACCGCGCCAGAACCTCGATTGCAATCGAGAACAACTTTGAATTTCTTTGCGCGAATTGCATCGACATCAACCAGCTTGAAAACACGTTCAAAATGTGGTTGTGCAGGTGATTCGAGTTGCTCGACAGTCCCAATCTGATCCCAGGGGACATAGCGGAATTTTTTCGATTCGAGAAGCGTTAATAATTCTTCCCCCTGTTTGCGATTGTAAACTCCGCCTTGATTATTAAACGGTTTGAGTCCATTCCACGGAATCGGATTATGAGAGGCTGTAATTTGAATGCCCCCCGCTGCATCTAGTGCGGTCACAAGTACACCGCAGGTAGGTGTTGTCGCGATTCCTGCATCAATCACCTGACAACCCGTCGCGGTTAATCCAGCCAGTACGGCTTGCTTTACCATCTCTCCGGTGGAACGCCCATCACGGGAGACAACAATTTTTCCGCCTTGGGCAATCGTTCCGACCGCGGAAGCGAATTCAACTAGAAAACAAGGATCAAGGCCATCCCCGGCAACTGCACGTAAACCGGAAATCGAAAGTATTCTTTGCATGGTAACTC
>WFOZ01000594.1 GCA_015487825.1 Planctomycetaceae bacterium | reverse complement strand
CTTCAAGGCTTTTTCAGCCTGCTGTACTTCAGTTTCTTTTTCGGGAAGCGCTTTCTGGCAATCGCCGAGACCTTGGCGATCAGTCTCCTGCCCACGGCGCAACAAGTCGAGACGGGTGTATTCAGCCGCCAACTCCAGGGCCTGTTTAGCGCGCTCAAGCTTTTCGAGTTCAGGCTTAAATGCCTCTTGATGAGCAAGCAGGTCCTGTTTCTTCCTATCAAGCAAAGCCAACTCTTTTTCAAGGCTTTCGATACCCTCTAACCAAGTGATTGCCGCTCTTTTTTGATCCATCTGTTTCGCTAGCTCGGTTTCCTGGGGCATCTTCTGCTCTAGGCCTGCTTTCAACTGCTGTTCATCTTCTTCACTCAGCAGTTGCATTCCATCCAGTTCGGCCTGAAGAATCTCCAGCTTTTTTCCTTCCTCGGCGCGACGTTCATGAACGGACTTGGAAATATGGCTGTAAATTTCTGTTCCGGTCAGTTGTTCAAGAATAGGGGAACGATCCCCCGGATCAGCCTGTAGAAAAACATCGAACCCACCTTGCGCCAACAACATGGAACGTGTGAAGCGCTCAAAATCCATACCCGTCGTGGCTTCGACCTGTTCAGCAACACCACGTAGCGAGGCCTGCAATATATCCCCTGAATCAGCCTCTACCATTTCGTGCTTCGGTGATTGAAGATCCCCGCCAGGCTTTTTACGTGCTCGGTGCTGCCTCCAGTGACAACGGAACCGCCCGGATTGGGTCTCGAAGGTCACTTCAGAAAAACATTCGCCCGTCTGCTGAGACATGATTTCATTGTCGCTCTTAGTCACCCTACCGAGACGAGGTGTTTGACCGTAGAGCGCTAAACAGATAGCATCAAGAATGGTTGTTTTACCCGCACCAGTGGGGCCGGTAATGGCGAAAATACCGTTGGATGTATAGGCTGGGTCTGTTAAATCAATCTCCCATTCACCCACGAGTGAATTCAGATTTTTAAACCGTATATTGAGAATTCGCATAACCGTCTCTATTCTACTCGGGTATCTTTTTCATGGAGAGACGTGACTATCTCTTGGTAAGCAAGCAGCAGTTCTGGGCGTTGTTCTTTAACCACCTCATGAGCATCTAAGCAACGCTCAAATACATCATTGACATTCAAATCATCAAGCGTCTCGTCATCGTGGATGCGGTTGAGAACACGATCTATGATCCGGTTATTCCTGACGCGAAGCAGCTCCATCTCAGTTTTAGAAATGGCATCTTCCAGGCGTTCACGCAGATCAGCAATGACCTCTTCACCGTCATAGATAATTTCCAGCCAAGCCTGGTTTTGTGTGACAGAAAGTTCCAAAATTTGGGCAGATATTTCATCCCAGGAACCTTGTATTCGTGCGAGTCGTTGAAACAGCGGCACCTTAATTTGTGAGACTTGTGTAACCTGCGTCTCGCTTGCCTCATTGTTGGAAAACTCAACAATGCAAACACTCTTCTCTTGTTTTGCCTCACCAAAGCCCATTGGCAGTGGCGAACCACAGTATCGCATCACCTCAGAGCCATTCACTTTTTGAGGAACATGCAAGTGCCCCAAGGCAAGATAATCAATACACTCCGGGAAAATAGCTGAAGTCACATGCGCCAGTGATCCGACATAAAGCGGACGAGTACCATCGCCATCAACCGTTTGTCCGCCTGCGGCAAAAAGATGTCCCATAGCAACAATTGGTAGATCAACGCCTAGTGCTTCTTTTACCGATAAGCGCTTCTGCTCGGCCAGCGCTCCCACCTCAGCATAGTGAGAGCGTATGCCTTCAATCAGCTTACGCTCTTTGTCGTCAATGCTTTCACCCGCTTCCGCCATGCGAATATCACGATCCCTTAGATAAGGCACCGCACAGATGATGAGTTCTGGAGAGCCATCCTGACTTTGCAATAACAGTACTTCATCTTCACGATTTTCCGTGGTTGAACCAATGACATGAACATCAAGCGCACGTAACAGTTCTTTTGGTGCATTCAGAAATGAAGGCGAGTCATGATTACCGGCAATTACGATGACATGACGACAAGAGGAGGCCGCTATACGGCACAAAAAGCGATAATATAGCTCTTGTGCTCGATTGCTTGGAGCTGTTGTATCAAAGACATCGCCAGCCACCAGCAGAACATCCGCCTGCTGTTGCTGGATGGTTTCGGCTAACCAGGATAAAAATGCTTCAAACTCTTCGTAGCGTTTTCGGCCGTAGAGTGAACGGCCTAAGTGCCAGTCTGAGGTGTGAAGGATTTTCATGGGATGTTAGTGTTACCTTTTTTTATTCTGGTCCCCGCAATCATCCGTGGGAACCCATGCAGTACGTTATTCTTCCATTATCGTAGCATCTCCTACCTAAGAGCATGGGAACGAGACAAGATGCCAGTGTGAGGTGTGAAGTGTGAAGACGCTTTATGATGAAGCGTTCTACATCTAATGTGTTGGTGCTTTTATATTTGTTTTTCTTCTCGCCACAGTCTCTTTCCGCTTCTTTTCAATATTTTTTCCAAATTCTTTCAATTTCTTAATCTCACTATCCATATCATCAGGTGTATTTATTTGATCATGTTGTTCAGCTGCATGATCATGTGCACTAATCCCAGCGGAGGAATGACTCATAGCATTAAATACAGTTAAATAATCGTCATCATCAACAGTAACGCCATTAAGCAATTGAGTTGAAATTCCACTATCAAAACGCATTACAACATTATTGAGTAGCAACTCCTCAACTGCTCGCTCCCAAGTGGAGCGTAGCCCACTGTAAAATTGATCATGCAGTTTTTGATACTCATCACTGTCGGGATCATCTTTATAGGCTTTTCTTGCCTGCTGAGATAACTCGGCAAGTTTTTCTTTTCGCTTGGCAGTATTTCTCGCACTCCACGGCAATTCATCATGACATTGCCCAGAAGAACTTGCTATTCGCCGTAAATTTTGAGAAGAAATTTTGACTTGATGTTTTGCAGAATACTTATAAAGTGCCAATAAAAAGCTGATGTTATGAGTAAATATTATTACTTGGCGCTCATTCCCCTCTTTGATTAGGCGTTCTGCTATTCGTTCAGCCCATTTATGATCTAAAGAACTTGCGGGATCGTCGAACACAATACCTCCTTTGATCGGAGACAGACTAAGCTCTGCCAAAAATGAGGCTATCGCTATAACATGTTGTTCGCCTTCACTTAGTATCTTTGTTAACTTGCCAGTATTTTTTGTATCAGCTATAACCAATTGATGCAGGGTATTACCCTTTGGTGAAGAAGGTTTTAACCCTAGATTAATATGATTTATATTGAGACAATTCAACTCAATACTTATTGCATTGCGTAACTCTGTAGTTAAAATTTGTTGAGTAAGTTGAGCCGCCTTAGTTGATACTGGCCGACTGTTAAGGCTATCAATGATATTTTTCAGACAATCCGCTTCCTTAAACCTTTTAATATGATCAAGAACACTAGCTTTATTTTTATTTAGTTTGATTCTTGCCGCAAGCTCCATATGCTTCTGAATTATTTGTTTCTGCTCTTCTTGTTTAACAAGTTTATCCTTTGCTTTGGCTTCTTCCTCAACGCTATCGATCATTAGCTTGAGTTCATTTAGTATGTGTATTTTAAGTTGTTTGATAGATTGCCAATCCCCTGTTTTCACAGTAGCTACGATTGAGTCTTTTACTTCCATGATATGTTGATTGGTACTCTCCAACAAATCTGCTGTTTCAGAGTTCTTTTCTCGTATTACAGCAATTAATGTCGGATCTATTTCATCAATACGTAGATCTTTAATTGGAGCAAACAATACAATAAATGCTTTTTTAGAATCACTAGCTTCTTTTTCTGTCTTATCAACAACGTAATTTTCAAATCGCTTCATACGACCCTGTGCATCAGAATCAAGCGTTTGCATACACAGCAAACAATAACTACCACCATCTATCACGGGGAACGGCTTATCAGGATATGCATTTTGAATAGAGTATTCTCGTGCGTGCTTGTACATTTCCCTCCAGGCATCACTACCGACCCCTGTTAGTGGCTCGCCGGAGAATTGTTTAACTGACGCCAACTTGGCAGCATCTGATTTTGTTTTTGCAAATTGCCATGCGCTCTTTAACCTCTGAACAGCAGTGTCATTTAGTCTGTTAAAATAATTCTGTATTTTATCTCTCAGCTGCGATATTCGCTGTTTAGTTTGACGAATCGTTAAT
Organism: Planctomycetaceae bacterium; assembly: GCA_015487825.1. GTDB lineage: Bacteria > Planctomycetota > Planctomycetia > Planctomycetales > Planctomycetaceae > Rubinisphaera. Next base: position 18,934 of record WFOZ01000594.1, on the reverse strand, counting down.
GCCTGCTTGGCTGGATCATTGACTTGTAATGCCTTTACGGCCACATCTAGTTTTTTATATTCTTGGTGATCACTCTCAACAATTGTAGTAAGAGCTTCAATAATATCCGGTTTTGTTTTCGATGACAGAGAAGCTATTATCTTTCCTACCTCATGCTCGCCTAGTAGCTCCTGCAATATACCATCGTGTGTCAGCAATAATGTACGTTCATCATTAATGATTGATTTAAGGGTATCAAACAAATTGACCAGTTTTGGAAAGACATCAAGCCCGTATGGAATGAAGCTTACAGTGTTTGCTTCATCCACAAAAACACGAGCGCAATGTGTATCAAAAACCGCTATTTGCGACAGCTTATCGGGAGTTAGAGAACCTTCTTTCCAATATAAGGGCTCTTCTTTACCGGACTCTTCAACCTGAATATCGAATACTGCCTCAGGAATGGAAGGTGTGGAAGATTTCGAAAAGATATTTGGCAATATTTTTTCAGTATGCCGTGTGCGACAGGCTCGTTTTAGCAAACGACTATACCCTGACTTTCCTGAACCATTATCACCATAGATAACCGTGATACCCTTCGCGCCTAACGTAATAGTTTGCCCACTAGCTAGCGCGTTGACATTTTTGACGTCTCTGATTTTGCGGATATATATAATGTCCTTGCTATGTGACTGCCCAGGCGCATGTGATTCCGCGAATGGAATTGCTGTCGGCGGTACAGGATCGAGTACTATCCCATTTGCCATTTTTGCCATATCAATAATTTCCAGCTTCTCTTCTTGAGATAAATCACCATTTACAAATAAACGTCTGAGAGCATCGGACTGCCAATTGGGAAGATTTTTTGACCATTCAACTATTGATTGTATGGCGTTAACAGGAGTGGTCATTGATATATCCTTTTTGTGAAGGCTAGCGTTATTCCAGAAGAATTAAAACGATATCGAACCGTAATCCATATAAAATATATTCTCCGTTTTTATCAATCGGATACATCCTTTATTCTGGTTCCCACGCCGGAGCATGGGAACGAGACCGATATTGAACACCATCCTACTCCAAAGTATATATAAACCGCTGCACAAAACTCTCCATCACATTATGCTCTTTAACTTCATCATGCGGGATCAATAGATATTTCCACTCTTTACCGCCATTGGCCACTAGATGCTGGCTGGCGTTTTCACACCACTTCGCACCAGCTACTGCCTTTGCCAAAATTTCTTTATTCCACTCACCATTGTCGTCCCTGTGCTGGGTGCTCTTGGTTTCTACCATCAACACTTTGTCTGGCATCTCTACAACAAAGTCTGGAACATATTCTGGGGTTTCAATACCTGATTTGTAATAGATCTGAAACTGCCCTTTTGCGGGTTTAAACCACTTCTCGCAATCACGTTCAACAATTACGGAAAAACGGCGCTCGGTATCGGAGTCAAACTTCTGTATGGGATAGAGACATTTATTGAAATGGCCAAACAACATCTGCTTGATCTTACCTTTCGCCATTACGGTGTCGCGGTAGTTATGCAGCGTTTGGCCTTTGGTCGCGGTGTAGGCGCAAGGTTTTAGCGGCGTGAATCCGCTACTTACTTTTACCTCATAACCTGAAGCCTCTTCCCAGAAGTTTTCAGCCATTTGAATATGGATCGTCTTTGCCAACAGAGCACGGTTACCATCCAATACGTTGTTCACTTCATCGTCGGATAGATAGCCCCTAAGATGCTCAACCGCCTGGTTTGCTAATTCATAGATCAAATCAGCATGTTCATCGTAAGAGATATCATCGTAATCAACCAGTGCGTGAATGATGTAGTTTTCTGGGCGGGATTCAGCGATACCTACCTGGGCGGTCATCGTCTCTTGCTCATTGGTCTCCAGACTTTGGATAACAATATCCCGTTCAGCCGGTTGCAGATTCAGATGAGACAGATCCAATGTGAAAGGTTTATAGCCATAACTGACTTCACCAGTAGGCACAACCACGACACGAGGAATATCAATTGTGTGTTGCACGACCAGCTCGGCCGTTTTAGCAACAATATCAACCAGCGCCACTTGCTCTTCATCTTGCAACAAGGATTGCTGTTTGTCGGTTAACTGTTCGCTCACCGCCTTGACTACGGCCTGTTGCACTTGCTTGTTCAGAAACGCTTTGCTGGTAGGGACTTGCTCAGGTTGCTTGTGAAATTTGTTCATCACTTCCATAACGACCTTGGCGACTTCTGCCTCTGCCACACCGTTAAAGACCGGCGCTACATCATCAATTTCAGGCGATGAGTAATCGGTACCAGCACTGCCGACAGGTCTGCTGCCAGTGAAAAAGCTATCGAGTGTTGAAACGACTTCCACGCTCTCTATTGCTTCATCTTCATCTGGAGCATCCAGAATTATTTGCTTCAGGCGCAAGGGGTTGTCCGGGTTATTGGCCTCATCAACGATCTCCTGGAATCGATCATGGGCAACGATGCTTAATCGATCCACCGCACTCACCCCGGTACGTTTGCCATAGGGTAGGCGCAGACCACGACCAATGGATTGCTCAATCAAGGTACGGGCGTTGGCAGCACGCAATGGCACGATGGTGTAAAGGTTGGTTACGTCCCAGCCCTCTTTTAGCATGTTGACGTGAATGACGATCTCGGTCGGCTCATCTACACTCTCCACCGCCAGCAGGCGAGTGATCATCTCCTCTTCTGCCGCACCGCTTCGGCTACTATCGACCTGAATGACTTTGCCTTTGTAACGCGCATCAAACACCTCTTCCAACACGGTTAATAGATCAGCGGCGTGGGTTGTGTCTCGGGCAATCACCAACATGAAGGGCTTGACCACGGGCAGGTCACTCTGACGGGCATAGGTCATCAACTCCACCTTGGTCTGCTCGTGCAGGCGTATGCCATCCATCAATTTGATGCGTTCCATCTCTTCCTTGCTATATTGCGAAGCATCGAAGTTTCGTTGTGTCACCACGGCAGGTTCTTTGACAAAGCCGTCATCCATGGCACGGGCCAGTGGATAGTCCACCACCACATTTTTGAACGGCACCGGGCCTTTGTTGCTCTCTGTAAAGGGTGTTGCGGTCAGCTCCAGGCCAAACAGCGGATTCAACTCATTCAATGCACGTACACCGGCACTGGCGCGATAGCGGTGGGACTCATCCATCAACAACACCAAATCAGGCAGCTCAGAGAGATAATTGAAATAGCTATCCCCCAAATATTCTGACAAGCGTTTGATACGCGGAGCCTTACCCCCACGCACTTCTGAATTGATTTTAGAAATATTGAACACATTTACCCGCACTTGAGTCCAGATATCACCCATCACCTGAGCACCGCGCTGTTCGTAATCATCTCCGGTCACAACATCGGGCGGGTTGGTGGCGAACTCAGCTATGCCTTTAAACACATACTTGGGGTTGCCCGGGGTAAAGTCTTTAATCAACTTATCGTAAATGGTCAGGTTGGGTGCCAGTACAAAGAAATTATTAATGCCGTGAGCCAGGTGCAGATAACTAATGAACGCACCCATCAAACGGGTTTTACCCACACCAGTGGCCAGAGCAAAACAGAGCGACGGAAATTCGCGTTCAAAATCAGCCAAGGTGGGAAACTCTGCTTTTAGCGTATCCAATAAGGCTGGAATATCCCGCTTAGGGTCAAGCAGCCGTTTATCGCTCTCTTCTATCGCTTTTGCTAACGCCTCAAGTGATTCGCGCTGCGGCGCACGTAGACTCAAACGGCCCGATACCGCATTGACAACCCGGTTCATTGCTCTTCCTCCGATGACGTGTCCAGGGCCGGAATGTCCAGTAGTGACATCTCCCGTTGTAGTTCCTTACGCAACTGTTCTTCTGTTGGCATGTGCAACTGATAGCGGCTGGCAAAAATCTGCTGTTCGTTTTCATCCAGCACATAACGCACCACTGCCTCATTCTTTTCAGTGCATAGCACTAATCCGATAGTGGGGTTGTCTCCCTCTTCACGGACTTCACGGTCATAGTAATGAACATAAAGCTGCATCTGGCCCAGATCGGCGTGGTTTAACTTGCCGATCTTCAATTCAATCACCACATAGCACTTCAGCTTAATGTGATAAAAAACCAGATCAGGATAGAAATGGTCACCGTCCAAGGTCAGGCGCAGTTGACGCCCAACAAATGCAAAACCGCTGCCCAGCTCTAATAGAAACGCCTCCAACTGTGAAAGCAGCGCCGCCTCCAGCTCCGTTTCCATTAAACGACGGGACTCCGGCAGATCAATAAATTCCAACACATAGGGGTCTTTAATCAGGTCTACTGGCTGGGCAGCTTGCAAACCTTCGCTGGCCAATGCCAACACCCCCGCTTTATCACGGCTTTTTAACAGCCGATCAAACAGCAGAGAATTAACCTGGCGCTCCAACTGACGGGCCGACCAACCGTTCTTAACCGCCTCAATCTCATAGAAGTCCCGCGCTTCCTGGCGTTCCACCTTCAGCAATGCCCGGTAATGCGTCCATGAAAGTCCAGGGTGCAGCACTCCAGGCTTCATCGCCTCCGTGGGGCTGGATTCACCACCCACTGCGTGTTGAATCTGCAACCCCTCGCCAGAAATAACACGCACTGCGTGTTGTTTCTGTAACAACACGGGATAAGCCAGAAAGAAGGCTCGCATGTACTGCAAGGCACTCACGGAAAAGCCGCGCCCGTAGTCCGTCGTCAGCTGCTTTGATAGCCCCTGCAACAAGCCCTTACCGTAGGCCGCACGTTTTTCCCCTGCCTGCTCTGCCTGCACAATCTGTTGACCAATCAACCAATTGGCGCAAACATGGGCAATGTTGACTGAGCGTACCGCCTCTCCCCGCGACGACTCCCAGATCTCGCGTATTCGTTGTAACAGTGGTTCGGTATTGGGTAACTGACTCATGCCTCACCTCCAAACAGATCATCCTGCTCAGGGTCACGCTCCATTTGCGGCAAATTTTCTACATTCAAGCTGTAGTCGTCATGCGCCCACTCACAGCGGGAGAGCACCATTTTTGGGATCTTTTTGATGGTGAGATTGGGGAAGCGATCCGCCTTGCAACGAAAAGCGCCACAACAGACCAGTAATGAGCGTTCGTTACCGACCTCTTCAGACAGTGCCTGCAACTGGGCGACTGACAGGTTTTGCGTGGTGACGTAGATAAAATCCTGCTCGGTGGAATAACCGTGGTTCCACCATAAGGTGTCGGAGGGTGCATAGCTAAAACCTTCCAGCTTGCAGATGGCTTCGGCCAGCATGTTGGGGTTGTATGCTTTGTTGACGACCCAATTTCCCCATTTGTCTTTTTCTAACAAGGAAGGGGCTAGGGAGTAATAACGGAAACCGCCGCCGCCTTGCCAGTTGGCGGCCTTGGAAATGCCGCCCTGATCTTCGCCGTCGATGACCTTTTGTAAGCGCGGGATGATGTGGGTGTGACAGTGTTCGCCCAGCTCGACCATAATCCAGCGACGGCCCATTTTGTGGGCGACTGCACCGGTGGTGCCGGAACCTGCAAAGGAATCTAAAACCAAATCACCAGGATTTGTCGCAATATGAATAACTTGCTTTATAAGTCTTTCAGGCTTAGGCGTATCAAAGGCATCCTCTTTCTCAAAGAGGTAATGTTGTTCCTTTTTTGCTTCATCCGAGTGGCCCACATCTTCGTGAGGCCACCATGTCCATGGCACAAGTCCCTTCGCATCTTTCAGATAGTTCTTTCGGCGAGGCACACCTGTTCCATCTTTTCCAAAATAAATTTTTCCTTCAGAAAACTCTTTAAAATAGTTTTCCTCAATTATTTTCCAACACGAACCCTCAGGGGGAAGATGTCGCTTTCCGCTTGGAGCAATAATCTCATACATCTGATTAGGTCTATAACCCTGAGCGGTCAAGGAAACTGACTGCCATTTCCCTTTAGGGTCACCGTCTGGATTTTTATATAATTTTAGTTGCTTATCACCCAATGATAGTGGATTACGGATTTGCTTGAACTTGGAGACCGATTTAGCAAACACCAGAATATACTCGTGGCTATCTCCAATTGCTTCTCTATTTTCCCTAGAATACCTTTTCTGCCAAACATTAGAAGCTACAAAACATTGCCGCCCACATATTTCATCAAGAATAATCTTAAGATAGGCCATCTCTCTGTCATCGATAGATACCCATAAAGAACCATCAGTAGGATGTAATAAATTCCATAAAATTTTCAATCGCTCACCGATTAACGATAACCAGAGCGAATGTTCAATTCCATCATCATAATATTCAAATGCACTACCCGTGTTGTATGGAGGGTCTATGTACACACACTTCACCTTACCCGCATACTCCTGCTCCAACGCCTTCAAAGCCAACAGGTTGTCACCAAAGATAAGTTTGTTATCAAAGATATCGTTATCCGTTACCCGATGGCTGGCATGGTAGGACTTTGCTGGATCTTCCAGCAGGATGCGCGGCTCCAGCTTGGGCCGCTTGTCTTTGCCTATCCAGGTCAATTCCAGTTTGGTTTTTCTCATAGATTTCTCTCTTACTAAATCTGTTTTGCTTTGCCAGCCAAATAATTGCTCAGGGCTTGATTGTATGGGTCATTTGCCTTCAACTGGCCTTGCAAACCTTTTACATTATTATCTTCTGCCATATCTTGGCTATGAATCAACAGCCGATTAATAAGCTTGGTAGTATCTCCAATTTTTTTAAATATGGAATGCGGAGCATAACCCATATGAAGACTTTGATAATTTTCAAAACAACTTTGACGCAACTCATCTAGCGGAGCACTAACAAGATTATGTATTTCGGCTGCTTCCATCAAAAATTTTCCACAAATACGCTCTTTTAGCTGCTTCATTAGCACAAAAGAAAGGACATAACCAGAATGCCTATAAACCAATTTCTCTGGGCTTTGTACTGAAGCTTCTGCCGACCTCAAGACACTAAGTATTACCCGGTAAACACGAACTACATTTATCGCAATAAAGGCATTAAGTTCGTCCGTAAATATTGTTTGATATTCACTATTGCCTGCATAGGTAAACAGACTTGGCTCTGCCTTAAGACGTGCTGGATAACGATTATCCGATACCAGACAGGCCAATGCTTTGGTCAATTCCTCAATCTCTAGAATATTTGTCCGCTGGGTGATTATTGCTTCAGGTCGATAGCGATATTCATAGCCATGTAGCGCAAGCTCCTGGCGAAGCTTCTCCTGTTTATCATCTAAGGCCGCAAAATTTCCCATATCCACAGGATTTTGGAGATTCCTGGCACGAGTAACCTGCTTATGGAACTCACAGGCATCGGATGCTTTAATAAGGGTGAACATAACCTTAGCTTTTCGAATGTCTGCATCAGGATGTTGTGCCTTAAACTCCGCAGCTGAGGCAACAGTTTGAGCACCATTTATAATAGATAACCCAAGCACCTTGAAATCTTTATACCCACCTTTGGAACGCTTGCCGTCCACTTTATTGCACACAGCGGTAATACCATTATTGAGATAAACAAAGTCCTGCGGGGCTTTTTCCAGTGTTGTTTTAATTGCTCTGTTTACGCCTCTTTTACCGGCCCCGATAAAGTAGCGAATATTTTTTTGATATAGAGCTTTGCCATGCTCTTCATGAAGAGCAACCAAATCTTCAACACGAATGAGACCATAGTAGGTAGCCCGAGGCTCCTCTACTTTGTTATGCTTCTCCAGTTTAATGCGAGCATTTACCAGCTTAATGGATTGCTCCTCTAGTAAACATTGCTCAACCCATGCTGCGTCTTTATACAACACATCAGCGGACAATCGTTCCTCATCTTCCTGCTGTTCTACAATAAGTTGATTAAGCGCTTGCCGGGCATGTAAAGAGACGCTTGCCCCTGTGTAAGCAACGACTAGCTGAATGGTTTCACAATGATCAAGAGCGTGTTCAATATCTGGCAGCATGGCAAGAATCAGTGCATTAAAGCTGTCAAACTCGCTTTGAAGCAGTAATCTAACACCTTGAGAAAATGCTTGAGCCTCTACCTGAGAGAATTCCTTGTTTGATTTTAATTTTGACTGAATCAGATACAGTGTTTCTGTCGCCCGATGATAGTAAATGGCATCGATACCATTATCATTAAAATCATCAACCACGGCACGGGCAGCCTCTTTGGCCGGTATGTCGCATAATTTCTGCACTACGAAAGCATTAAAGGCACGCGATACTTGCTTATTACGTTTATCATCATTTTCTTGATTACCCCCCAACGGCGGAAGCTGAGGAATAAAACGTTCCTGCAATAAATTTTTCAATGCACTAAACATTGCCGGTTGTATAGCAGCCACTATTTCACACTCCATCGAATAACAAACAACTTTTCCATGTCTGTTTTTTTATTTAACTTGCCTTCCAGGGTCTCTATCAAGGCTTCGCGGCGTTCATCCACTTCATCCTGTTTATCAAACAGATCACGGCGTTGTTTGTTGCGCAGGCTTTCTAATTTGCGTTGCTGCTTTTGCTTGGCCAGTTTTTCATCCAGCGTGGGTGAGACTTTGGCCTCTCGGCGTACCTGCCTAATCTCTTTATCCAGTTCTTTGATTGAGTATTCCAGCCCCTCTTTGATGTCATCTGCCCAGTCATCGAGCTTATTGACCTCCTGCTCGAAATAACTGAGGTTGCGCTCGTTAACACTTTTGCTGATGTTGTTTCGGGTTTCTTCCAGCATGGCCTGTAATTTTTCACTGGCTGTCACTGTTTCGGTTGATCTCGTTTGCGCGGGTAGCTGCATCATTTTTTGAGCAACCTCTGCCGGGATAATTTCTCCGGCATCGGTTTGTGCTGCAAATATCAGGTACTCTTCTGAGCGCTCCAGCGACTCGATGGCATAACGCTGTAGAACCAGGGTGCCCGCTTTGCCTTGTAAGGCTTCAATAACCGTGATTTTGGCGTGATGGGCTGAATAATCAAACTCAACATGGGCGCTGGGTAGTTGTTTGTCGATTGCCTGCTGAATAACCCACTCGCCCAGCGGGTGGTTCAATCGGTAGGTATGGGCATGGGCTAATGGCGATTTCTCGGCGCTATGCGAAATACCGCGTTGAATCAGTTGATAAGTCCCTTGTGGCATATTATTAATCGATTGTTTTAATTGAAAGCGATGATCCTCTGCGGGGCTTGAAGAATCAAAGCTGGCATGCGCTTTTAACTGGTGCTGTGTAAGCGCCCAGAACCAGCGACCCACTCTGTCCAGGCGCTGCTCTGCGGCATTGAGCTGCATTTTTAGAAGGTCGTGAATATCTTCATCAAAGTTTTCCAGCAGCAGCTGCCGGGTCTGTTGCATTTTTTTATCGATATCATCTTCAAACTCTTTTTGCAGGGCATCAAAGGCGCTGTTTATCTCATCCGCTGTACGGCAGGTATCGTAAATTTGCTGGATGCGTTTTTCAAAATCGAGACCCGATTCGATGCTGCCTAACACGTCATCAGACGCACCAAAAACACCATCAAACAAATGAAATTTTTCACCCAGCAACTCCAAGACACGTTGATCGGCCTGGTTGGATTGATTGATAAAGTTGATCACCACCACATCGAATTTTTGACCATAACGATGGCAACGGCCAATACGTTGTTCTACCCGCTGCGGATTCCACGGTAGATCGTAATTGATGATGGTGGCGCAGAATTGCAGATTCACCCCTTCTGCGGCGGCCTCGGTAGCGATCATAATTTCCGCATGGTGTTTGAAGTGGTCGATGAGTGCTGTGCGACGATCCACCTGGGGTGAGCCGGTGATCTGGTCGCCGCCTTCGTTAGCTTGCTTCCATTGCTGGTATATGGCGGTTACCGCTGGCTGATTGTTGGTGCCGCTGAAGGTGACAATAGACTCAGCGTAGCCGTTTGCAGCAAGAAACTCTGCCAGATATGCCTGGGTACGTCTGGATTCGGTAAATATGATGACTTTGCGCGGCGCACCCATCGCCTCCATCTGTTCAAAGCCTTGGCGAATGGCTATCAGTAGTGCCTTGGCTTTACTGTCTATGCTGATGGCGTGTGCTTTTTGAATATAGTGTTCAATCTCGGCAATCTCTTCTGCTAGCGAGGTTTGATCAATGGTGCGCTCGTTTTGACTTGGGTTTTGATCCAAGCACTCATTAGGCGACTCTTCGAGATAACTTTGTTCCAGCGTCTCTTCTGCAACAAACTGAGCAAGAAATTCTTCGTCATCCACTTGGCCCGTTTGCAGTGCCTGCAAGCGGTTTTTTATGGTTTCGAGGGTATAGCGTACCGCGCAGGTGCTGGAGGCTAATAGCTTGCGTAGTATCAATCCCGTTAGATGTCGTTGGCGTTTGGGGAGCGCATAGCTCTCATCCTTCTCCAACAACGCGGTTATGCAGGTATAAAGATCTTGCTCTTGGGCTGTTGGGGAAAAAGGTACCGTAATAGTTCTACGTTGGGTGTAACGAACATATTCCAATACATCTTTGCGCAGTGTTCTTTGCACAAAACCTTTGAGGCGGTTTTGTAACTCTGGCAACGAACGATCTGTTTGTATGTATTGTTGGCGAAAGGCACGTTCATCACCGAACAGATGTTCGTCAATAATGGATGACAACCCGTATAACTCCATTAGCGAGTTTTGCAGCGGGGTGGCGGTGAGCAGTAGTTTTTTGCGGCCGGTAAGAGCACGTTTAAGACTTTGCCCCATTTTGTTGCTACTGCGATGGGCATTGCGTAGCTTGTGGGCTTCATCCATCACCACCAGATCCCACGGCTCAAGCATCAATTGCTCTTCAAGTCGTGCGGCATAGTGATAGGAGATAATCACTACGCCTTTGATTGTCAGGGGGTTGTAGTTGCCTTCTCGTTGCAATGTCCGCCATGTTTTGGCATCTAAAATATGGAAGGGTAGATTGAATTTATCCTGTAGTTCTTGCCCCCACTGGCGACGCAAGGATGCGGGGCAGATGATAATCAAGCGACGTTTACGCTCTGCCCAATACTGGGATAACACCAGCCCGGCCTCGATGGTTTTACCCAAACCTACTTCATCCGCCAGCACTACACCCTGACTAAGCGGGTTATTTATGGCAAAGAGCGCCGCGTTGATCTGATGGGGGTTAAGATCGACACTGGCATCAAACAGGGATTTCGATAGACGATCAACGCTCCCCGCCGCATGTTGAATGCTTAGCTCATGGGCGTAGTATTTGGCTTGGTAGTCGGTAATCGGCCCCACATTACTTCCCTGTTATTTCACTATTTGAGTCGCTATTTCTTTTCTTGTGGTTAGGTGCGAGCGAAATATTATCCACACCGTAAAGCGCAAGGGCATTTCTTAACCACAGTTGATACTCTGCACCTTTCAAACCGTGGTCTTCAGTACAATCCACATTCCAACGCCGGAGCACATAACCGGCTACTGCCGCTCGCACATTTTGCCTGAGCACCCCGTCAACCATGTCGTAATCCAACGCAATGGTTTCTGGAAATCTTACGTTATCTGGATGGGGAACTAACTCCAGCTCAACAATTCTATTCCACTGGTTGTCGTGTTTCAGCTCTTCATGCTCCTGGATGAGGTCATCCAACAGCTCTGCCCGAGTAATGCGAGTAATCACAAAATCACCAAATCGTGGCGTTTTGCGATCATACGTTCTCACATGCCAGCGCAAGCCATTATCTACCAGCACATGAGGCACCACTTGCCGAATAGATGGCCCGGAATTCGGTGAACAATATTCGATCTTTACCACTTTGTGCTGATGAATTGCTCGGGTTATTACGGAAAGCAGGTCTAATTTTGGCTTATTGAGTTTTGACGGAGTTTCACAGGCGATAATGGGCTTTAACGGGCCAACAAAATCCTCGCCAAACCCCTGAGACAACGCAGCGAGCACTTGTGACTGATCGTACTCAAACAATGGCTTAAACCGCTTTGCGCGCAGAAAAGACTTGGTTTTTGTGTCATAACCAAGATTCTGAGGGGCCAGATCACAATAGATTTTGATATCGCGTGTAGCCGCTGCCGCCTTGATTCCAAAGCGCTTTATCAAATCACTACGTCCAATATCCCCCAGAAAGTACGCCCGAAAATCTATGTGCAGAAGGCGCTCTTTTTGAGCTTGTTTTATATCCGAAAGAACCACTCCAATCCCCTTTATTGCTGCAGAGGGTATTTTGCCCCAAAAAGAACCTTTATACGAATCTTTTTTATGATTACTTGTTTTCTGGGTGTTGTGCGGCTATTTTTTAGGTGGTATGATTTCCGTCAAGCTAGAGATGGTCTTTAGCTGCTGCTTAGAGATAGGAGTGTAAATCATGGCTACCAATCCTCCCAAAGGTGATGGTCACAGAAATGGTGCGGTTAAAGGTCGTTCTCAAACACAAACCCCTTCAGGGCACTACGTGAAACGGGATACCGAGACAGGTCAATTTATGGACGTGAAAACGACTGACAAGAGCCCATTTAAAGGGGTACGAAAAGAGAAATAACAGATGCCCCCAGTGGTTTCAGGGGGGCATCACCGGCTAACCAACACAGGAAACTATCTAATGACTAAGATTCAAGGGGCAGTAATCAAAGAACAAGGCGTGACCTTTGCCATTACCGTGGTAAAGAACCACATTCTTAACTCTCAAACTCAATGCCAGGTGGCAGCACAATCATTCCGTTCATTGTTTCCAGGAATGCCTATTGTATTGATGGGCCAGGACTCACGAGGCACACCAACCTATTGGGGCCGTAAGGATATTGTGAAATTCCTTAGCAATATTCACCCAGGCCAGATTCCCTGGAAAGAGTACACATTCAGCTGAGGATAAACCCATGATAGATATTTCGTTCGAGGTTAATGGCCGCAAGGTATCCCCCAACAACATGGGCAATGCGATTGAAGCCGCGATGCTCAGCTCCATCAAAGATTCAGTTAGCCAATCGGTTGGCTCTATTCGGTGTGCTGAGCATGGACAGAAACCCAAAATCAAAGCTAAGGGGCGCAGCATTGACTCACTCAGCTTGGAAGTAACGGGGTGTTGCGATGCACTCATTGAACAAGTGAAAAAGAAAATAACTTAGGAGTATTTACGTTATGAACGGTTCCGCACACAAAGCCATTGGTGCTGCTGCAGGCATGACCACGCTAGCAATTGATGACAACCCGGATAAGCAAAGCGTCGCGCATAATCCACTGATCGCTACTCCACTAGCCACGCTTGGTGGAATGTTACCGGATTTGCTGGAACCTGCTTCTCGTGGCCCACACCACCGGCAGTTTTGCCACAGTGTTGTGGCATTTGGCGCTGTGGGATATGGCGTATACAGAACCTACAAATGGGAACCTCAGGCTGAATGGGAAAAAGGCCTACGAATTGCAGCTATCATGATTGGTGTTGGATACCTCAGCCACCTAATCGCGGATTCATCTACACCAAGAGGGCTGCCCATTATTTAAAATGCGGAAATATTTTTCTCGGTTGAAAATAATTTCTACTTGATTTTGAGCAAACGCCCAAGCTAACCTGCTACTAATTCCACCCCACTGATCATTCAGTGGCCCTTGTTGGCACTGCCAACACCCCAAGCGCCTCCGCCGAACCGTGTAACAGGTGCAACGACCCTCCGGTCGCCGGTTCATTTTTCACCCAGCCTAACGGCATTCTTTTTTTAACCCTGCCGGGGAGTTTTCCCTGTCACGGGATATCTCTCTGCGCATTTTTCAATTGCTAACCAAGAGAGGTAATCCATGAATATCAATGGTGTTTTATCCATTCGTACAATCCAGGGTCGTAATGGGCCATTTAATGTCGGTCGTCTGATCACTGATCTAGGGGAGTTTGCCGTTAAGGACACTCTGCTGGAACAGTATGAGGAAGGCCGCTATGAGGGGAATTTCAATGTTACACAGATATTTCCTTCGTCCTATTTAGCGGGTGGTCGTTTTGTCGTTGAGGTGAGGGCAACAATTAAGAGCCTTACTCTCGATGGTGTTGATGATCTCAAGCCTGAAGATAAAGAAGTTGCCGCTGAACCTGATCCAGTAGATAGCCAGCCTGAACCAAAAGAGGTTGCTGTTTCAGATCAAGCTAATCAACCCGCAGCAGTTAATACCGAACGCGAAGAAAATGACCACGATGATGGTGGTGATGATGATGATGAGGCACTGTTTGATTCGTTATGGCCGCTGGGTACTCAGGTCAAACTCGATCCAACTGTAGATCGACTGAAGTTCCGTTTACAACGGAATCGTCTCAAGGATCTTGGTTACACCTTTGACCCTCGGGAGCAAATTTGGAGCAACAACACCGCTAACGCGTAAACACAACATCAAACCCAACCGGGGAAAGTTTCCCCGACGGGCGCTTTCTCTGGTTGTTTTTTTAGAAAAGAGCTTAGGAGAAAGCAATGCAACAATCACTAATGCAGTTAGATGTCATTCCTGATCTGTATGTCGATGCCAGCTTGGTAGACGCTTATGACAAACTGTTGTTTTTGTCACTATGGGGCCGTGATACCGCGATTCAGGAGTTCCTGGCAGGTATATCACTCGCCAACGAAGAAGGCGGAATCAATAGTTTTTTTCTCTCAAAATCAAGTGGCAATCCGCAACGTAAACTTGTGCAAATCGGTGAAGCCAAACGCTTGAATCATTACACCGGGCGAATGCCTGCCAGTAATGTTTTCGGTGGTGATATGGCGCACTTGTGGGTCTTTGATCGTTTAGTCACAGACCCTGATCTTGCTAACCGCCGCACTATCGCCATATCAAAAGTAGATAGTGATTCGGTAGATGATAAAGCAGCCGCTCAAAATCGAATCTGGCAGTTAACGAAGGCGATATGCCATTTGCCACTGCTCGATCACTGGGCTGACATTATTATCCAGACATTCTACGAGCGGGAGTGGATCAAAGATTTCAATGGCATTGGTGTTAACGGTGCTTTGATTGATCTGAGCCTTGCTGAAGAAGTCGAAGAAGAGGTGACCCGTCTTATCCGAGACGGTGCCCTTGCCCTTAACTAGCCATAGCCCCCTCCTCTCCGGGGGCTTCCTTGATATTCCAGACATAGGGGTATCAAGAAAGATTCTGGAGCGCGTAATCCAGCAAGCAGGTTTCACCGTGGCTACTGCGATCAGTAGCACCTTTGCCGGTTTTTTTACTGGCACCCAAATAGGCGTTTCATCGAACTGTGAGACAAACGCCCCGGCTATGTTGCCGTCAGTTCATGTTTGACTTTTTCCATTCACCTGCGGGGTATTTCCATACCCTTCAGGGCCGTGGTGCACCCAAATTACGGGCATAAACGCCTCGCTCTTATTCATTTTCAAAAGAGGAGTAACACCATGGGTTGGTTATTTAGACAAGGCGCATCCAAATCAGACACCATTAGAGGTTTAGTGAAATCTGAGGAGAATGACAAACGCCGCTGGGACACCATCGCTCACTGTATACGTGGAAACGTACTCTGGACGGTAGCCCAAATCACTTTTAAGCAGGATAAGCGGCAAGAGCGTTTCATCACCTGTTATCTGCTACAAAAATCGGAAGGTTGTGGTTGGGGATATAAGGACATGACGGAAGGTATGCATCCATACCATTATTCATGCCCTTTGAAATATCTCGATATGACTCCGGTCGCTAATGAAACATGGCGAACGGAAGTCAGAGCCTATCACCAACGTCGTAATAAAAAAGTTGAAATCGGCCAGAAGATCGGTCTTATCAATGCGGCTATCCCTTGGATAGTGATTACCTCTAAGCGACCGCTACTGGGGACGCATGATGGCAAGCGCTATCGTATACCCCGTCGAATGCTTGGCGAGGTGATGGCTTAACAATTCAACACCTAAACCCAACTGGGGAGAACGTCTCCCCAACAGGGGCGGCGTCCCTCCGGTCTATTTCAATAAGTGACAGGAGAGACACCATGGCTTTAATGTTTCAACGCCTTGCGCGTAACTTTATCAAAAACGGCTACTACCCTACGGATGCCGACACCATGACACGCGTGTTGTCTGCGTTGGTGGCCCCAAAAACAGGGCAACTGCGCATCATCGACCCGTGTGCTGGTGAAGGCACGGCATTGGCCGAGTGCAAACATCATCTAGGCGCTGATCGCGTAGAAGCCTTCGGTGTTGAATATGATAATGAACGTGCCTGGCACGCTAAACAGATCCTGGATCGCTGTATCCACGGTGACATTCAGGACTGTGTACTGGGTCAACGTCAATACGGTCTGCTCTGGCTCAATCCACCCTATGGCGATCTTGTATCTGACAAAGGTAGCACTGGGGATCAATGTGGTGGCAAAGGTCGTAAACGGTTGGAGAAGTTATTCTACAACCTGACCATTTCGGCATTACAGTTTGAGGGCGTGATGGTTCTCATCATTCCTCAATACACATTGGATAAAGAGCTAGTTGGCTGGATCACCACTCACTTCCACCGGGTCGAGGTATTCAAAGCACCTGAACAGCAATTCAAACAGATAGTGCTGTTCGGTGTGAGACGCCGCACCAAGGAAGCGAGACGTGACGTGTCTGGGGCAAAAGATCGCCTTTTGGCCATTGTGAACGGCGAACTGGAACCTGAAGCACTGCCACAGGCGTGGACTTCAGAACCCTATGTTGTCCCTGCCTCTGTCGGTGGTGATGCCAAGTTCAGCTACGTGAAAATGGACAGTGCTCAGTTGGCGGACGAAATTCACCGTAATCCCTGCTTATGGGATCAGTTTGATCTTAAGTTCCGATCCATCGCACTGGAAACCACAAGGCGACCGTTAAGAAAGATGTCAAATTGGCACCTGGCTTTGGCGCTTGCCGCGGGCCAGGTCTCTGGCATGGTTCGCTCACAAAGCGGACAGCAGTTTTTAATCAAAGGCGGTACACACAAAGAGAAGGTGAGAACGATTTCACAAGAGGTCGATGACGAAAATAGGTTGACCTCGACCACCGTACTGACCGACCGATTTGTGCCTGTTATCAGAGCCATCGATTTCACGCCTGGCGACAACTACGCTCGCGTGGTTGAGATCAGATAGCCATTCATCAACTTGCTTTAACCCACTTGGGGAGATCGTCTCCCCGGTGGGGTGGTGGTTTCTCCATCTTTCACATTAAGGAGAATCACCATGAATGAAACCAATGCAACCACCGAACTATTCGGTGAAACCATATACCAATACACCCGTGCTCAGGCACTGGAAGATGGCGTATTGATCGATGTAACGAAGATGGCAACCGAGGCTGGCTTTCGCTGGCCGGTCGCCATCACCCACGCCGCCTGGAAGGATTGCGTCGAGTGGTCGGATGACGACAGTCGGCGGCAGACCCACCAGGATGAATCGGGCCGCTTATGGGATGTACTGTGGATGGCCTTTGTTGCAATCCGCAGCGCCAATGGCGGCACTGAGATCAACTTTCAACTCTATCGTGTTCCCAAAGGCGGTCGGCGCACCAAGGCACGACTAACAACATTGAAACTGGTCAGTGGCCCTGGTGATGTTGGCGAACCCGTCATCACCATCATGCTGCCGCAGGAGGACTAACCATGACCATGGGTGATGAACTCTTGCAGCGCTATCCACGACTGATTCGTGCCATGCGTAAGGTCGGTATGTTGACGGAATCTGAAGCGACAGATGCTTTAGTGGAGTACAAAATCTTCGGTATTCGTGAGGGTTTTGCCTCTGAAGCAGTCACCCATCTGGGTGGCCAGCTAGCGGCGATTCGCCACGGCATTCAACATCGACGTTAATCCACGCCCTGCTTTATGCAGGGCCTTTCCAAAGCACAGAGTGGCTGTGTTTTGGAAAGGCGTTTTCACCCGTAGCTACTGCGGTTTCAGTAGCACCCTTGTCTGTTTACTTTTAAGTCATCAGACACCCCAGCGTCTTCGTCGAATCGTGTAACAGGCGCAGTGATTCCAGTTATTTTGGATTCATCGATTCATATTTTTTTCACACCCACAAGGGAAGTTCGAACCCCCTTGTGGGGATCGTTCTGCCCTTCTTTTTTACTCAATTTAAGAGGATCAAGCAGATGAATGCAGTTGCAGAAGCAGTTGAACTAGAAATTGAAGTTGGTGCAGAAGACACAGCACCCAACGTCATACCACTGTCTCAGTTTGTTACCGATTTCGGTGATGATCTATTGGCAGCGGTATCACAACAAAATCCGCCTGTTTACGACGGTACGCCGAACACAGCGCGTGAATTGGTCATGGATGGTCTCAAGCGAAATCCATTCGATGCCCAGCGCGATGTTGTGCAGGCAATCACCCGTTTATTGGTCGATGAGGCCGAAAAAGCGGCTGTCATCAATGCAGAGATGGGAACGGGCAAAACCATGATGGCTGTTGCTGTCGCTGCTGTTATGTATGAAGAGGGGTATCAGCGTTCTTTGGTAATTTCACCGCCGCACCTGGTTTATAAGTGGCGGCGTGAAATCCTGGAGACGGTACCCAAGGCGCGTGTTTGGGTGCTCAATGGCCCGGATACTTTATGCAAGCTGTTGCAGTTAAGAACCGCATTGGGATGTAAAGACTCAGATGGCCCCGAGTTTTTCATTCTAGGTAGAGTCCGTATGCGCATGGGTTCCCATTGGCAACCTGCCTTTGCTGTTCGCAAAGCACATGTGCGTACTTATACCGAAGCGGGTAATGAAAGCTCTATGACGTTCGTACAAACCGAGGAATACGCAAGTTGCCCACGGTGCGGCACTATCGTCAAAGATGGTGAAGGCGATAAGCTGACAGCGATGTTGTTTAAACACGGTGCTGACCGGCAGCAGTGGTGCGCAGAGTGTAACGAGCCACTGTGGACATTGGTTCGGCCCGGTCGTCGTCAAAAGAGTCGTCGAGAACTGCTCATCGATGCCATGTGTCAATTGCCAACCATCGGCAAGAAGACAGCGGAGAAGTTGATCGGGTGTTTCGGAGAAGAGTTACTCTCTGG
>WFOZ01000593.1 GCA_015487825.1 Planctomycetaceae bacterium | reverse complement strand
ACTTAAATGCGTTCTTGTTGCGGCGGTAAATTTAAGAGGGTATTGGGCAGGGAGTTTCAGCGCCCGGATTGCTTCGGTCAGGCTGAGACCGGAAGTATCCTGTCCAACAGTTTTAGCTAGTTCTGCATAAAGCAGGTCAAATGCTGCTTTCTTAATCCCCCATAACGGCTGCCCTTTCGGGGCCCCCTGGGCACCGTAAAGTTGTAGTTCCCTGATCCATTCTTTCAGCTTTTCGGTTTCGTTCAGCCGAAAAGTTTTATCAGGCAGTACGATGCTGCCGCTACGGTCAATCTGGCCAGTTACTTTAACTCTGCGAACTGTCCCATAAATAAACTGCTCCACTCCTGCAACATCATTAACCTGTCTTTGCCGGACGCGGATTTGAACGCCAAGTTCTCGAAAAAACGCTGCCCACTTCTGACCGGCCAGCGGATTGTTTTGTGTTCGAGGCAGAACCAGGTCAACACTCAATTCTGTGCGAACCCGTTTGCTGACAGGGATTTTGTTTTCAGCCTGAGCTTCACTGACAGATTGTAATATCCCCGGGAATCCCAGAAGTACAACCAGAAAGTAAACTCGTGAACTGAAAGAGAAAAACGTATTCATGATCGGATACTTTATTACAGGAAACTCCGTTAAGTCAGGAAAATCTGTTGGCACGAACAGTGGGCGCACAATTCATCATACGAGTGTTGCCGAGAAGGAGACAAGGGGAATTTAGCCGTTTGGTCTCTTTCTGTTCAGAGTACATTGTTAGATCTGACTCTGAAATCTCAGTTCTCTTTGCAGAAGATATTCTCTAATATGCCACAGGGGACTGTTCCCAAGTGGCTGTCATGCAGGATTAGAAGCAGGAAAGAAAAGGGTATGTCTGAAGAACCCTGGTATCAGGATGGTTTGAAATTTCGCTGCACGGGTTGTGGAGACTGTTGCACAGGAGCAGCCGGGGCGGTTTGGGTGGATGAAGAAAATCTGGAGAAGATTGCAGAGCATCTTGATAAGCCGATTGGCGAAATCAGGCTGATGCACACGAGGATGCTAAGAGGGAAAATTTCGTTGACGGAGTTTCCTAATGGTGATTGCACTTTCTTTGATGGGCAGACCAGAAGCTGTAAGATCTATCCCGTAAGGCCCCCACAATGTAAAACATGGCCTTTCTGGAAATCGAATGTAAGCGATGAACAAGCCTGGCAGCAAACAGTAAAAGAATGTCCCGGTTCGGGAACGGGAGATTTAATTCCGCTGGATGAGATCGAAAAACGCATTTCTGTGATTGACCTGTAATCCCCCTGGAACAGGTGGTGCTACAGTCAATTTCAGTACCTTACGCAAATGACCAAAAAGATTTGATATTGCTCCCTGGCATCGAAAATGGATCAGTTTGTGCAGGTTTCAGCCTATTATTTCCTGTCCATTTCCACCATGATGCAGTTACCCCAAATACATTTCGGTGTATTGCGATTGCTTACTGTCTGCTAAATCATGTGTGAATTTAGGAGCCTTTAGCTGGTGTGCGGCGTGGCGTTTTCGTCCTGTTTCTGTCGGAGGCAATGGGACAAAGTGAGGCAGTTCCATCTGGTCTGGCTGATCACAGGAGCTGGCATCGAACTCGGAAAAGAATTTTGCGGAGTTCTTCCCGATCGCAGCATCGAATTGCTTCAAATCGATCTCTTTCATCATTTTTCCTTCATAGATTATAGAGGGACGGAATCGCCCTTTTTCGAAATCGACACAGAATATCGCTTCTCGACATACAAAAGCTGATATTGATATGAGGCAACCCATTTTGAAAACCGCGTGCTGCTGCGATAGCTAACATTGATGAAATTGCAAGAACAGTTTGTCCTGTTATAACCCGAACAGATGGCCCGTGACAGGAATTAGAAGCGATACATCAGGCATATTCTGAACGGATTATATGCCTGGAAAATTTGAGGGATTCGCCTGAATATCTGTTTTTCAGCCCATCCAAAAGAGTATAACGGTATCATGTAATGGTGCAGATCTGGCATGTCACACATTCTTGAAATACTCTTTGTTTATTGCCGTTTTCAGGCAGCATCTCTCAAGCGATCTCCCGGCACGAACAATTACTGTCCGATTTCATTTTGATTAGCGGCAAGGCGTCAGCCATCGTTCAACGGTAAATGAACCACCACATAAAACACATAATGAATAATCCCGAGATAAGTTCCCGGTTTGCTGCAGGATGGCGTGCTTGCACCTATCTTCGCGTGCCGAGTTGTGTTCAATAAAAAAGAGAGAGTAAATCTGTTATCATTGTGTCATTGATTCACCGGCATAAGACTGATGAACTGGAGACCGTATTTGATGGGTGCAAGCACGCCATCCTACACTTTGAGATGAAGTTTCCCAAAGAAAAACTCGTGTAAATGGGTTCCGGTTTATTCAGTGCTACGGAATTTCTTTTTCGAAAATTTGCGAAGTACTCAAGGAAGATGACTATTAATAATAGGTTGCTCTGATGATTAATACCCGGTTCACAGACAATATGATTCCTGTCAGAAAATACATCCTGCTTTTTCTGATGTCTCTCGTGGTGTGGCTATGCTTGGACGGCATGCTTTGTGCGCAGGATACACCTGCAGATAAGAAAAGAAAAAAGGAAGACGCAGAAGTTGAAAAAGTAACTGAAGAGCTTCCTTTGTATGAAACTCTCACTCTGCCTGAACTCGATCAATTGTTGACGGGAGAAAAAGAGGACTGGATCGTTCTGATTGGTGGTCGTGTGTTGAAAATTCCTGCTCTTTATCCGAGGCCGGATCATCTGGCATGGCTGCTTGAACAACAGAAAAAATTACTTTCCAGTCGACCTGATCCTGCTGCTCAGGCAAAAAATCCTTCCCTGCTGCCTGAATGGTTGGAAAAATATAAAGAGTTCAACGCCATTTCTGTCACTTATTCGGACAAAGAAACTGAAGACGACTACCGTTTGCCTGTGAGGTATGTCGATTACATACTGTATCATGAAGATCTGGCGTTACGAAAAGCAGACGAGTTGATCAAGCAGGGGAATGCGGTTGATGCCCAGCGATTGATTTCGGCTGTCGGTCGTTGGAGTTACCGCAACAATACCCGGCGAAAAAAAGAGAAGCTCTCCCCTATTCAATGGCCGGGGCTTATTGAAACTCAACGAGCATTACTGTTGCTCAATCTCAGACAGGCACAATCATCAGGAGATTGGCAACGCGCTTTCAATCTGGTGAAAATTCATCGCGGATTCGATTCGGAGTTCGATCAGATACCGCGTTTACTCGGAAAAACATTTCAGGAAATTGCAAAGCAGGCTATCGAGCAAGCCGATTATCGAAAAGTTCGATTCTATATCAGGGAGCTGAAAAAGATGGTCCCTTCTCATGCTCAGATAAAAATCTGGCAGGATCGCCTGAAGCAACTCTCTCAGGAAAAAATTCAGCTGGCAACAAAATCTGTTCGGGAAAAAAATTATCGACAGGCTTCTGATTTAGCACAACTGGCGGTGCAAATCTGGCCTTATAACAGCCAGTATCGTCGTGAACTGCAAAGGCTTCAGGAAAAATATCAGGTATTGCGAGT
>WFOZ01000592.1 GCA_015487825.1 Planctomycetaceae bacterium | reverse complement strand
GGTATGAATACCGATGTGAATATCAATTTATCCCGCTGGCCTTCTCGCAGGCTGCCTCACGACGAAACACCTGCTCTGATAAAGAAGTTGCGAACATCCGGCATCACTCAAGCATGGGCCAGCAGTTTCGATGGCTTACTGCATCAGGACATCTCAGCAGTCAATCAGCGATTAGCCGATGATTGCAAACAACTTGGCGAAGGAATTCTTATTCCGTTTGGTTGCATGAACCCGAAGCTGATCGGCTGGCAAAAAGATCTGGCGCAGTGCAAGGGAAAACATCAGATGCCGGGGATTCGGTTGTTTCCGAATTATCACGGTTACGATCTTGAAGATGAAGTTTTCAAAGAATTGCTAAACGAAGCGGAACAGGCAAATCTGATCGTACAAATTGCCTTGAAGATGGAAGACGAGCGAACACAACATCCGCATTTGAGAGTTCCCAGCGTCGATATGAAACCGCTGCCAGAGTTAATCAAACAACATCCAAAATTGCGAATTGTTATTCTGAACGGGATGAAAACGTTACGGGGCGATGCGTTAACAAGTCTCGTTCAGGCGGGAAATGTCTACTTTGATATTTCGATGCAGGAAGGCGTGGGGGGCATCGAAAAGATGCTTAAATTAGTGCCGCTGGAACGAGTTCTATTCGGTTCACATTTCCCGTTTTTCTATTTGGAATCTGCATTGTTGAAGCTAAAAGAATCGAATTTGGGACGATTTCGTGAAGAAGCGATCCGGTATAAAAATGCAGCGAGTTTGCTAAAGATGTAGTTGTAGGGTGCCACGGCTCTGTGAGCCGTGCGAGCAGGATTTCAAGCGACTTTTTGCGGAAACTGTAGCTCTAAGACATCACGGCTCACAGAGCCGTGGCACACGAGAGAGTTATTTCTCGCAAAAGTGGTAGAGTGCATTGGAGTTTTGATGCTTGCTTGTATGAATCTGACCGCGTACTATTGCGAAATATTGGTTTTAGTTTGTAGGGTCCGCTATTGCGTAGCATCGCACGAAACAGGAGGATCTACTTCCCATCGTGGTCCGCAATAGCGGACCCTACAACAAGCTTCGAAATTAGTCAGGGACTCGACGTGTCACAGGTAGGATCAACAATCAAACTGACGCCCGCTCAACAGGAGGCGGTGGAGCACTTTTCCGGGCCGATGCTGGTGCTGGCGGGGCCTGGTTCGGGAAAAACGCGAGTGGTAACGCAGCGAATTGCCCGGCTGATCGAAAAAGGTGTTCGTCCCTGGAACATTTTGGCGATTACGTTCACCAATAAAGCGGCATCGGAAATGTCGGATCGGCTCAAAGAGCTTTCGGAAAGTCGCAATCTGTGGGTCAGCACATTCCACCGGTTTTGTGCGAACGTACTTCGGCAACGGGCCGATGTGGTTGGACTTCAACAGAATTTTACGATTCTGGATACCGCTGATCAAAAACAGGCGATCAAACATGTGTTGAGTGAACTCGATTTCGATGCCGCTCATTATCCGCCGAAGAAAATCTTGGCGTGTATTAGTAATGCCAAGAATGACTTATGCACGGCTGAAAACTTTGTCCGCCAATTTGAAGAATCGGTCGCAGACCATTTCACTGCGATTGTTGCCAAGGTTTACCCGGCGTATCAGAAGTTTCTGCTGGAATCGAACGCCGTCGATTTTGATGATTTACTTCTGCATACCGTGCATCTGTTCGAACAGCATGAAGAAATTCGAGCCAGCTACGATGATCGTTATCAGTATGTGTTAGTTGATGAATATCAGGATACGAACGAGGCTCAATACCGGATCGTACGGGCACTCGCGCAGAATTCGCGGAATCTTTCTGTGACGGGCGATCCCGATCAATCTATTTACGGTTGGCGAGGCGCGAAAATTGCGAACATTCTTCGCTTTGAACAAGATTATCCCGAAACGAAAGTGATCAAACTCGAACAGAACTTCCGCAGTACAAAAATGATTCTCGCAGCGGCAGACAGTTTGATATCAAACAATAAATATCGTAAAGC
>WFOZ01000591.1 GCA_015487825.1 Planctomycetaceae bacterium | reverse complement strand
TTGCAGAAATTAAGGTTGTTTGTAGGGTCCGCTATTGCGGACCACCGCAGAAATAGCAGGATCCACCTCCCAGCGTGGTCCGCAATAGCGGACCCTACGCCAACGCTGAATAGTTACAAATCATCTAAACTATTTTGTAGCTGCTCAGCCACCCATCCGGATTGTTACGAATTGATAAAAGCCCCTAAAAAAACAGGCTCGGTTATTTAGAATAACCGAGCCTGTTGAAAGCTCTCTCAGGTAAATTATTCAAGCCCTGTAAATTACAGAGTCCAGCCATCACGGTAGGTTCTACCGAGGTACTGGTTGGCTTCCGGTGCATTGGTAAACTTGCCGGCTTTGGCATCCCAATCCAGCTTTTTCCCGGCTTTCATTGCTGCATTGCCCAGCAGAATCGTTTCGGTTAAGCGGGAAGCGTAGTTGAAGTTGGACATAGCCGGATCGCCGCCTGCACAGGCGATTGCAAATTCTTTGAAATGACCGGGAGAACGAGGCAGTGTCGGTTCCGGTTTTTTATAATCTTTGAATTTCTCTTTAGGAAGCAGCACAAATTTGGAACCGTAATCGTTCGGCGAGAACAATGTTCCACCGCTTCCTACGACCAGCGAGCCACTGTTCGAAAATTCCTCTCCCTGAATCAGATCAACACTTGGCTTGCGACCTCCATCGTACCAGATCATCTTCACAGGACCACGGTTTTCAGTTTTTGCAAACTGGAATGTAATCGTGGAAGATTGAGGATACGTTTCGTTTTCCACGATCCCTGTATCATCAGAAACAACGGAAATCGGATCGAACAAATCGAGAGCCATCACAACCATGTTTGCCGTATGACAAGCCATGTCGCCCAGTGCCCCGGTTCCGAAATCGAGCCATCCACGCCATTTGAATGGGTGATAAGCAGAGCTGTAAGGTCGCACGGCTGCTGGTCCGAGGAACAGATCCCAGTGCAGGCCTTCAGGGATGTCTTCTTTCCCCTGCGGACGCCCTGTCCCCTGCGGCCAGACCGGGCGGTTCGTCCAGACATGCACTTCGGTCACATCACCAATCGCACCAGCTCGCAGAACTTCAACACCTTCTCGCAATCCATCGTGCGATGTTCCCTGGTTCCCCATCTGGGTGGCAACTTTATGTTTGTTGGCTAATTCACGAAGCATGCGAGCTTCCTGAACAGACCAGGTCAGAGGTTTCTGAGTGAAGCAATGTTTGCCCGCTCTGATTGCCAACGCCGAGGCAGGTGCGTGAGAATGGTCCGGCGTACTGACGGTGACCGCGTCGATTTTATCACCCATTTCATCAAGCATGACTCGATAATCGACATACTTGGCAACCCCTTTATACCGCCGGGCTTTTTTGTTCAAGCGGCTTTCATCAATATCGCACAACGCAACCACGTTGCCGTAGCGGCCCGCAGAATCGGTATCGCTGGAACCTTTTCCTTCGACACCAATACAGGCAAAGTTCAATTTTTCGAGAACATTATTTCCCAGCGATACTTTCGGTTCATTTGCAACCCAGAACGCCGCCCCGACGGAAGCTGCTGCGCTGGTCTTCAAAAAATCTCGACGTGATGTTTGTTGTGTCATTTGAATTCCCTTTTTGGTGTCAATTAACGAAACAGCGTTTTATCTCGCAACTTATATAGGCAAGAAAAACAATTATATCGGCAGTCCAACCGGAACCAATCCCATCAATGGAATCTGATATTCTATTAGAAGGATTGAACAAGCTAATGGCAAGTGGTTAGAGTATATCTGAGAGGATCGGCAAAGAAAAAAATGTTGGTCATTCGCGCTGCAATCATGCAAGCAACGCAACTCCCATCGGCATAATAAAAGCTATAAAACATGAAAAATCTTTTGGAAGAGAAAAAAATGGTCGAACGATTCGCATCAAAGCTTGTTAATTTCAGCGGGCTGATTTGTCTAACTCTGTTGTTGATTCTGCCAATAAGCGGTTGCAAACCGAGTTCACCTGAACAGAAACAGACAGAGCAAAAAAACAGTTCTATAAAACAGGAAAACCTCCCAACAACCATTCCGGATGATGCGAAAGCGGTTCAGTTTCTGGAAAAGCAGGGCGTGACGCTCACTAAAAACGCTCAGGGAAATGTGATCATTGCCGATTTTCGCACGCTTGAAGCGGCTGATGACATTTTGAAGCACCTGACGGGATTACCTTCTTTAGAACGACTCATTCTGTACGGTCCCGGTTTCACCTCAGAAGGCCTGAAGCAGGTTGCTGAATTGAAATCGCTAAAAGTTCTTTCTGTTGAAGGAACGCGCACCGATGACGAGGGGTTGAAAAATATCAGCGGGATGACTCAACTGGTCGCCTTGATGCTTCGGCGAACCAACTTTACCGATGCCGGGCTGGCTCATCTGAAGGATCTCGATAACTTACGCGAGCTCGATTTACGGTTCACCAATGTAGGTGATGCCGGGCTGGTGCATTTGAAAGAATTGGCAAAACTTGCCACGCTCAAACTGGATCGCACCAAAATCAGTGATGCAGGCATCAAAACTCTTGCTGGAATTCCCACATTAAAATCTTTGGGATTAAACCTGACAAACCTGACAAACGCCGCATTGAAGACACTGGCTGATCGTAAAGACCTGAAGTTGCTCGAACTGGACGATACGCAAATTAACGATGAAGGTATCAAAAACCTGGCAGGGATGACTCAACTGCAAGTCCTGCATTTACGTCGAGACGATGTGGGCGATGATGGCTTCAAAATCATCGGCACACTCACTTCCCTGAAAAAACTTTCTATCCGTGACACAGTCATTTCTGATGATGGATGTGCGTATTTAAAAGATTTGAAGAACCTGCAAACTCTGGATCTCAACGAAACTTTCATTGGGGATGCAGCTCTGGCGCATCTGGCTGGTATGAAAAACCTGGAAGTACTGGAACTCTGGTTCACGAGAATTTCCGATGCCGGGCTGGCTCACTTGACGGGGTTATCAAATCTTAAATCTCTCAATCTGGAAGAAACTGAAATCTCTGACGCAGGGATTGCCCACTTGGGAAAATTAACAAACCTCGAAAAATTGAACCTCAAACTGACACAGGTTTCCGATGAAGGCCTGAAAAAACTGCACGGATTGAAGAAGCTTAAGTCGATTACTCTGGGAAATACGAAAGTCACCGAAGAAGGCACCAAAGCATTAAAAGCAGCCATCCCGGGCATCAAAATTCAATAAAATAGAATTGCAAAATACGTCCGATGTCTACGGTGGGCGTCTTTTCCAATCTGAGTTACATAGATAGACCGGGCTCTCTCTCCAGTCTGTCTTATTTACTGCCGGTGATCGATTTGAATCGCATGCGGTGTGGCCTGGAAGCTTCTTCGCCGAGTCGTTCTCTTCTTTGGATTTCGTACATTTTGTAGTTGCCTTCAAAAAAGACGACCTGACTGTTTCCTTCAAAGGCGAGAATATGTGTAGCGATACGATCCAGGAACCAGCGATCATGGCTGGTCACCATTGCGCATCCTGCAAAGTTATTTAAACCTTCTTCCAATGAACGTAGCGTTGCAACATCGAGATCGTTTGTCGGTTCATCCAGCAGCAGCAGGTTTCCTCCCGATCGCAGCAGTTTCGCCAGATGGACACGGTTGCGTTCTCCACCGGATAAATCTCCGACAAATTTCTGCTGATCAGTCCCCTTAAAATTGAAACGCCCGCAGTAAGCCCGGGCATGGATTTTGTTGTTACCGATTTCAATTGTATCCGCCCCGCCGGAGATCTCCTGATAAACAGATTTTTTCGGATCAAGCGAATCACGGGATTGATCAACATATGCCAGATCAACAGTTTTGCCGATAGTAATCTCTCCTGAGGTTGGTTCTTCCAACCCCATAATCATCTTGAACAAGGTTGTCTTTCCCGCTCCATTGGGGCCAATGACACCAATGATGCCACCACGAGGCAGGTTGAATTCTATATCTTCAAACAGAACCAGATCGCCAAATGCCTTAGTCACATTCTTAAAGTTGACAACCAGATCGCCCAACGGCTTTGTAATCGGGATTTGAATATTGGCATCGCCATCGCGTTCTTCGTAATTCAAATTTTGCAGTTCATCGAGTCGTTGAAGACGTGCTTTGTTTTTAGTCGCACGAGCCTTGGGCGACATGCGGGACCATTCGAGTTCGCGTTTCAGTTCTTTCTGTCTGTTCGACTCCCGCTTCTCTTCAACTTCCAATCGCTTCTGCTTTTGCTCCAGCCAGGAAGAATAATTTCCTTCATACGGATAGCCGCGTGCGCGGTCGAGTTCCAGGATCCAGCCTGCGACATTATCCAGGAAGTAGCGATCATGAGTCACCGCAACAACAGTGCCGGGGAACTTGTGTAGAAACTGTTCGAGCCAGGCAACTGATTCTGCATCCAGGTGGTTGGTCGGTTCATCG
>WFOZ01000590.1 GCA_015487825.1 Planctomycetaceae bacterium | reverse complement strand
TTGTTAAGCCGAACGCTCTACTTTTAATTGGCTGGGGGGAAGCAGTTAAGGCCGCTAAAAAATTAATTGGGGAACTTGATCAACCGGTTATGTCAAAATCGCAGATGCAGATCTTTGCGTTGAAAAATGCTCCTGCTCGCGAAGTACAAACAACTATCGAACAATTTCTCAACGGACGAGGTGGTCTAGGTCCGGAAGTGAATGTGACTGCGAATTTACGAACCAACTCTGTCATTGTTAACGCTTCACCTCGAGACATGCAGGAGGTTGCTGAATTAGTCGCCCGGCTTGATGTCGGCACT
The DNA here is from genome assembly GCA_015487825.1 of Planctomycetaceae bacterium. Taxonomy (GTDB): domain Bacteria; phylum Planctomycetota; class Planctomycetia; order Planctomycetales; family Planctomycetaceae; genus Rubinisphaera. Next base: position 11,629 of record WFOZ01000590.1, on the reverse strand, counting down.
TCTAAATCAGTGAAGCAGGCAAAACTGATTAAGCTGAAAAACTCCCTGGCGACTAATGTGGCTCAGACCATCACGACCGCAATTGCTGCAGCTAAAGGAGGAACAACAGGAAAACGAAACGCCGCGTTAGAAATGTTGATGGTTGGCCCAAATGGGAAGCAGATGATGACTTCCGGTCTGCTTGATGATGTGACATTAACGCCGGATGTAAGAACAAACAGTATTTTCATCACCGGACCGGCAGACAGTTTGCCTCTTGTTGAACAACTGATACGATCGCTGGATGAGTCTCCCAGCGACAATGCACAAATTAAAATTTTCCATATTACCAATGGCGACGCCAGCGATATGGTTGCATTACTCCGCACATTGTTCCCGGCGGCCGGGGCATCATCCATCCCGCAACTGGCAACCGCAGAGGGCGAAACAACGCTGGTGCCGGTTCGGTTTTCTGTTGATGTCCGAACTAACAATATTATTGCCACGGGAACTTCAGGAGACTTGAAGATTGTCGAAGCGCTTCTGCTGCGGCTCGACCAGACAGAATCACAGGAACGCATCAATAAAGTTTTCAGACTGAAAAACTCACCGGCAACCGATGTCGCGAGAGCTGTCAACGATTTTTTACGTAGCGAACGGATTGTTGCCCAGGCTGCCCCGGGAAGACAAAATGCTTTTCAACAGATCGAACAGGAAGTGGTCGTGGTTGCAGAACCGGTTGGTAACTCTTTAATTATCAGCGCGACGCCTCGATATTTTGAGCAGATTATCGAACTGGTCGAAAATCTGGATGAACAACCGCCACAAGTGATGATACAGATCATTATTGCAGAAGTTCAGCTTGATAACCTGCATGAATTCGGCGTCGAACTGGGACTTCAGGATTCGCTGTTGTTTGATCGCAGTTTGCTGGGAGACCTGCTGACCACCACGACATCAACCAGTTTGTCAACCCCTGGAGGTGTTCAGACAACGACACAGGATACGATTGTCGGTGCGACCAATACGCCTGGCTTTGATTTTAATAATAATCCTTTAGGCAACAGTGGCAGTACGCAATCGCTGGCAGGCAGAGGCAATGTGGGCGGGCAGGGGTTGTCCAACTTCAGTCTGGGACGAGTTAACGGAGATCTCGATTATGGTGGTCTGGTTCTTTCGGCCAGCAGTGCTAATGTCAGCATGTTATTACGTGCTTTGGAGCAATCGAAAAGTCTCGAAATTCTGAGCCGTCCGCAAGTGATGACACTCGACAACCAGCCTGCATTCATTCAGGTCGGGCAGCGTGTTCCAAGAATTGTGGGAACGCAACTCAATCAAATCGGCCAGGTCAATAATATTCAAATGGAGAATGTTGGCCTGATTCTGGGAGTGACCCCACGCATCAGCCCTGATGGAAATGTAGTAATGGAAATTGATGCAGAGAAATCTGAAATTGGACCGGAGCAGGAAGGAATTCCTGTTTCTGTTTCAGCAGAAGGTTCAATCATCAGATCGCCCCGGGTTAACATCATTACTGCTCAAACGACAGTCAGCGCAGCTAGTGGGCAGACGATTGTGATCGGCGGTTTAATTACTTCGAGTAATACTTCGTTTACCCGAAAAGTACCCTGGCTGGGAAATCTGCCTGCTGTCGGGAAACTTTTCCGATACGACAGTTCATCGAATGTCCGTAAAGAGCTGTTGATTATCCTTACGCCTCACATCGTTCGAAACGAAAACGAAGCAGAGTACATCAAGCAACTCGAAGTTTCACGGATGTCGTGGGTCACTTCAGATGTGTTTAACTGGCTTGAAGGAGGAGCAGAACTTTCTGTCCCTAAAGACGATTCCGGAATTGAAGTGATCTATCCTGATGACGATCCCGGTGCAGAATCAATCCAGCTACAGGAACCGGGAAAACTATCACCTCCCGGGCGTTCTCAGAATCACTCGCCACAAAATATTGAAGGACGCGAAATGACCCCGCTTCCAGTCCCAGCTGCAACATACTCTCAGTCGCCAAGTTCTACTCCCCGGCTTCCGATGGTACCCGCTGAAAAAGGACAGGGAGGTTTGCAATGAGCATACGTGGCGATAGATCTCTAACAGGTATCATTAATCAACCGGTTCTCTCCTTCCGTTTAACAGCATTATTGTTAATGCTGATTAGCAGTGGTTGCACTACGATGGACCTGAAATCTTTTACAATGTTTGAAGAGAAACCGGAATTTAAAACACCTTTACAGGTTATTCCTGTCTGGTCCGACACGGTACTTCATCAGGCTGGCAAAACCGGTACACGTGGTTTTGGCGGGCGGGTTATTTTCTACGGAGAAAACAAAGAAAAATCAATCCGCGTCGATGGAACGCTGGTTGTGTACGCCTGGGATGACACCGAAGATGCTGCGAACCGCCAGGCTGATCGCAAATATGTCTTCAAAGCCGACAAACTACAGGATCATTACAGCAACTCAAAAATCGGGCACTCTTACAACTTCTGGCTTCCCTGGGATGCAGCCGGTGGCGAGCAGGAGCGTATTTCGCTCATTATCCGATTTATCGGCGTCAATGGAGCTGAAGTTAATTCGGAACCAACTACTGTTGTTCTTCCTGGCCCGATCAAGAAACCGAAATCGATGCTGGCAAAGCAAGGTAATAGCCGTATACATCTCACGCAGAGTAAAGCAATCAGAGAAAACATAGAAAATTCTCACCTGTTGCCTGCGACTCACAAAGCATATACGAATGAAGCAATCGTTGAGCAAAGCAGGTATCCGATTCAGCAAACTGAGTATGTACGATACCGCGAACAGATACCGCACGAACGATCCCACGACTTACAGACGTCAGAAATTTCCTTGCCAAACAGTTTTGTCGAACGCAATATGCAAGGCAGCGACATCGGTTTCAGTAGTGAAGATTTATTTGCTCCCGAGGAAAATAATACGAGATATTCAGGAGTAAGCGGCGGTAACCCACGACAGCGATACAACACGAGGCAACAGCGAAGCCACTCAGAGGAAGCAGAGTCGGCTACTCAATCTTCAACTCATTCTCAACCTTTTCAATCCCGGGTTCGAACAGCACGATCAACTCCGCAATTTCGCGGTCATGTGCGGAGGAAACCACTCCTCGCAAAGTCGCTGAATGCGTTGCCGCAGACACCTCGATCTGAATCCCGCGCTGCTCAATAATTGATTGCAGATTCGTTGAAAGGGCCGTTGGCGATGTTCTCTTTGCAGCCGGAGTATCAAAACTGATACTCAAACGTTCCGGGTAACGACCGTTTCTGGAAACACGCCGGGGTTGATTGACTGAACGCACACGCTGTTCACGCAAACCGGTAACCGAAGATGTAACCGGTCCCCCCGGTGATGCCTGTTCCCTGCCCACAAATGATTGTGTACCTGGTTTGTTGGCCCCGATAAAATCGCTGCTTCTTCTTTGCCCACGAACAAATCGTCGACTTGAATCAACCGTTCCTGCAGTATTCATGGAAGCCGGTTGCCGACGGCTGAGATTCCGTCCCAGTGTACGTTCACCAAATAACTGTGCAGATGCTGAATTACTCAATATCAGAAGCAGGCAGATTGAAAATAACAAATTCAAAAAGTAACGCATGAGAACTTCTTTCCTGATTTTCAGAACGAGCAGTCAGCCGCACGGCGTTAGCCGCTAATCTGGTGCTGTCCAGCTATGATGAGTTACTCCCAGATACCAAACCGGAAAAATACCGCGCAAATCAGCCGCCAGCGCGCTGGCGGCTGATTTGCGCGATGATGAGAGGAACCGTGGGCTAGCATCTGACTTAATAACCTCTCTGTAAGTAATTAAAGGATCGACACGTCAGAAATTCAACCCCTTGCCATCTGCCAAACAGTCTCGTGTGCGAATATTCACTATTGTGCAAATAACACCAATTATAACAGAGAGGGGAATAAAATCGCATGCTGATCTGCCTGATATCAACATCTGCAGCGATCATCCCGGTAAAATTATCTGCAATGGTCAGGCTTGGCAGGAGAAGATAGGCTGGAATTAGAGTGATTGTTCTTGCGATTAATAGTGAAACGGGGTACTTTTAACAAGATAAGGCGTCTTGCTTCCCTCCGTTAGTTCCTTCCAGATGAAATCACTATGATTAATATTTTACCAGTATCCAGACTGTTTTCCGGCTCGCTTTTTCTGTTTACGGTACTGGCTGTAACAGCCTCACTCGAAGCAGAGACGGCTAAAGCTCCGGAAACAGTTTCACAGCGGCTCACCAGCCCGGATATTGCCACTGCTTTGAATTTGACTGATGAACAAAAAGCTGCAATCGCAGTAATCGTCGCCGAACGGGACAAAGCAGCTGCAGAAGCAGACGATGCGGGGAAAATCAAGATTCAGACAGAAGCAAATGCAAAACTCCTGGCTGTTCTGAACGCAGATCAAAAAAATAAATACCAAACCTTGTTTGAGGCACCTCGTTTGAAGTTTAACTTTCGTCTCCAAAAGTGGCCGGAAGTTTTGAACTGGATTGCGGACGAAGCAGATTTATCTCTTGTGATGGATCAACCACCGCCCGGCACATTCAATTATAAAGACTCCAAAGAGTACACGCCAACCGAAGCGATTGATTTGCTCAACGGCTGGTTATTAACCAAAGGTTATACGCTCGTCCGGCGAGAACGCTTATTGATGTGTCTGAATTTAAAAGGGGGCCTTCCTGAAGGAGCCATTCCGCAAATTACTCCAGAGGACCTGGCAACGCGCGGACAGTTTGAATTTGTTTCGGTGCTTATTCCACTGGAAGGGCGTCCGGTAGATGCAGTCAAGGCAGAAATCACGCCCTTACTGGGAACATACGGCAAAGCGGAGGCATTAGCAGCAACCGGGCAGATTCTGGTGAGTGGTTCTGCGGGGAAAGTTCGTCTGATTGAAAAAATTGTGAAACAGATTCCGGTTCCAGCTAAGCCAGGCCCGAAACCGCCTGTTGAAAAACCGACTGTTGTTGTCTATCCGATTAAGCATGCCGATCCGACACAGCCGGGGGAAGTTTTGAAGCAGATCATTTCGGGGACAGTTGTTGTTGATACCACAGCGAATCAGATTACCATCAATGCAACACCTACCGAGCAAACAAAAGCGAAACTGATTATCGATCAACTGGAAGCAAATCTGGGTCCGGAAAAGCAACCCGTGCTCGAACTGTATCCTGTGCGAAGTTCCAATATTTCGGAACTGCTTGCCACACTGCAACTGGTTGCACCGACCGGTCAGTTTCGCTTTGATGCACCGAGTAAAAAACTGGTCGCCTGGGCAACAAAAACGGATCAGGATCGTATCGCAGAGTCACTCCTGAAACTGGCTGCACGATCGCAGGAAGGCGGGCTGAGACAGTTGGAAGTTTATCCGCTGGAGAAGATCGATCCAAGTGCGGTTCAAACACTCGTACAAATCTTACTTCCGGAGCTCACCGTCACTGTTGATTCAAAAACGGGAAGCCTGATTGTTATCGGAACGCTGGCCGATCATCAGGCGATCAACTCGCTGATCGAGCAACTCAAACCGCAAATTGAAAAGCAGAAACCACCCGAAGTACGAACTTATCCGGTGACTGCCGAAGTTGCATCAATGATTACAACGGTCCTTGGTTCGGTCGTTCCCGAAGCGACAATAACTACCGATTCCCAGAATGACCGGTTGCTTGTTGTTGCTCCTTTGGAAAAACAGGAATTCATCGCAAAAACGATTGAGCAATTACAGAAGAACTTAACGACAACTCAGAAGCAGCTTAAAATTTACGATTCGCACGATGTCGACACAACCAGTGTAACGGCACTACTGCAAACATTGGCCCCACAGGCCCAGGTTACACTGAATACCGTAAACGAGCAGTTTCTCGTCATCGCAACCGCGAAAGATCATGCGATCATTGAAAATGTTCTGAAACAGGTTGCCTCAGAAACGGTCAATGAACAGCCTGCGTTGAAATCGTATCCGCTGCAGGCAAAAGTCGACATCACAACATTAACAACATTGCTGTCCGGGCTTGTCCCCAAAGCAGCGGTGACACCCGATACAGTAAACCGTCGATTGCTCATTACCGCTACTGTGAAAGATCACGCGGTGATCACACAGGTGATCGAGCAGGTTTCTAAAGATACGGGCGGCGAAGTGCCTGAACTTCGTTTTTATCCTTTAGATAAAACAGCAGGTTCTTCTGCCCTGACAATTCTGCAGGCAATGTATCCAGGTGCCCAGATTTCATTTGAAGAACAGGCGAAACGGCTTTCGGTTGTTGCTGACAAATCAGATCACGAGGCAATTGCTGGAACACTGAAAAAACTTGAGGAGTCTGCTCCCGCAAAACAGCCGGGAGTATTAAAGATTTACGATGTAAACACCGCGCAACGGCTTCGTTTTACAAGCTTATCCACGGTGCTGATGGCAGAACTGCCCGGCATGCAGGTGTTGACCGATACCGAACCGGGCGAAATGACGATCTGGGCAAAACCGGATCAACACGAAATAATTGCAGAAATCATCAAGCAGCTTCAAAGAGAAGTCCCGCCCGACCAGAAAGCAAAACTGATTGTCTATCCGATCAGGCATGTCACAGCCACAGCAGTTGCGGAAACATTGACCGATCTGTTTCCGGATGCAAAGATCACACCAGATGAAAAAGGCTCCCGGATACTCATTCATGCCAAACCGAAATTGCATGAAACAATTCGCTCTGCCATCGAACAGCTTGATACCGACACGCCGGTCGAAAAAGAAATCAAGTTGATGGTTTATCCGGTCAAGGGAATTGATCCTGCTGCTGCTTTGCAACTGATTAATTCCGAGTTGCCGGAAGCGTACGTCATTCAGGATCGAACGGGAGAGACCCTCATTGTCCGTGCAAAGAAGAAAGAACATCAGGAGATTGTTGAACTGCTTGATGCCCTGAAGCTGGCTTCTTCTGCGACCTCCAAACGAACAGTTGTTATTTATCCAATGGTTTCTGAGACATATAATGTTTATCTGGGAACCTTTTGGATTAACGCTTTCCCCAAAGCCAATATCATGATCGATCCGATCACCAAAACAATGATGGCATTAGCTACGAAGGAAGAACACGAGAGTATCCGCTCGATTATCGAAGAAATGTCACTGGTTGCGAAAAATGAAAACGCAGCAACGCTCAAATTGTACGCTATTCGCAGTAGTTCCCTAAGCGGACTTTCAAATATTCTCCTTCAGGCGGTTCCTCGGGCGAAAACGGTTTTTTCAGGAAATAACCTGCTTGTCTGGGCAAGCGAGAAAGATCATTTGCTGGTCAAAGAAATTGCAGATGGAATCAACGGCAGCGATAATGCAGAGAAAACGGTAGAAGTTTTCGATCTTGGGCTTGTTCCTGCAACCACTGCCCAAAGTCTCCTTGCCGAAGTTGCCCCCGGTGTTCAGTTTCTGGTTGGAAGTTCGGGAAAAACGTTGATTGCACGGGTAGATGCAGACCTGAAAATACAAATACAAAATACGATCACGCAATTAGCTGATTCGCCCGCCTCACCACAGGAGAAATCACTGAAGTTTTATGATCTTGGTAATGCTGGTGAGGTGGAAACGCGAGCGGTCTTGGCAGCAACAGTTCCAACGGTCAGCTTCACCTCAACGGCTAATGGGAAACGCCTGCTGGCGATTGTTTCTCCTGAAGAGCATGAAAAAATTGAAACGACTCTGAAGCAAATCACCGAAGAAAAACCGTTTGATGCAAAAAGAGCATTGAAGTTTTACGATATCGATGCCGCCGGCGGAGCGGAAGCCCAAACCGTACTGGCAACCGCAGTCCCTGACGTCAGCTTCACGACAACGACTGATGGGAAACGACTGCTGGCAATGGTTTCTCCCGAAGAAGACGAAAAGATCGAAGCAACTCTGAAGCAGATCACCGAAGAAAAACCGTTTGATGCAAAAAGAACATTGAAATTTTACGATATCGATGCCGCCGGCGGGGCGGAAGCCCAAACCGTACTGGCGACTGCAGTCCCTGAAGTCAGCTTTACCGCCACTGCTGATGGGAAACGGCTACTGGCAATTGTTTCTACCAGGGAACATGAAAAAATTGAGGCTACCCTTAAACAGATTTCAGAAGAAAAACCGTTTGACTCAAAACGAAAACTGGTCATTTATTCGATTCGTGATCTGGGACCAAGTACGACCACAGTATTATCGAGATCTGTTCCCGGAGCCAGTATTAATGCCGGAGCGAACGGGGATCAGATTGCAGTGGTTGCAACTGAGAAAGAACATGAAGAATTGAATAAAGTTCTGGCACAATTACAAGCTAATAAAGAAGTTCCTAAATCGAAAAACCTTGCTGTTTATAAAATTACAGGAACAGATCCCACAGCTGTGTACCAGGTGGTGCAACCATTGATGGACAAGGATGTGCAGGTCACGGTTGATACTACCGGCCGGCAGCTGTTTGTACGCGCCCCGGCAGATAAACAGCAAAAAATACGTACCGTCATCGAACAGATTCTGGCAGGATTGAATAAAGAGGGAGAGCTGACAACTAAAACATACTTTGTTGGTGCGCCTAATGCTGATGAGGCTCAGGAAGTTCTGCTTGCGTTATATCCCACCGCTACCATTGTTACAGACGCTGATCGTAAAGTGATTGTTGCAACCGCAACACCCCAGCAACATATTATGATCGAAAAAATTGCCAAACAGATTGGAGAATCTATTACCGATGTAGATGCACCCTATCCCGTAGTTTACAGCACAAAACATGTGCAGGTAAACGATTTACAGAGGATTTTAAGCAACTTGTATTACGGAAGACTGAACCGAATCAATGTTGCAGCCAACGTCAAGACAGGCCAGATAGTTGTTGTCGCCCGAGAAAAGCAACATGAAACGATCAAAGAACTGATTACGCAATACGACACCGAGGCAGTCGAAAAGGAAATTGTAGAACTGGAAGTATACCGAGTTGCTCCTCTGGAGGGATTTGTCGTACAAATGGCCCTGGAGCCCCTGGTTTCCGATCGCGTAAAAATATCAGCTCCCAGACGAGGAACCAATCTTCTGGTCAGTGCTCCTGCTGAAGAACAGAAGCAGATTCACAAACTGATTGAGAAAATCACGACAGCTCATCTGAAAGGCAAAGGAATTATCACAAAAACTTATCGACTTGCTCGCGGGGAAGCCGATGAGGCTCAAGAAGCATTGCAGGCCATGTTTCCCGATGCAACACTCGTTACAGATCGTGGTGCTACTGTCTTGATTGCAACCGCAACACCCGAGCAGCATGAAGTGATTGAAAATGTCGTGGGGCAGATGACAGGCATTCTGGAGGGAGAAAACGGCCTGACTGCAAAAACCTATCATCTTGTAAGTGCCGATGGCGATACGGTCCTTTCGGTTTTGAGTAATCTGTTTGTTCGCACAGATGAGGTCCGACTCTCGCTTGATCAGGTCAATCAAACACTCGTCGCGGTTGCACGACCATCTCAGCACAAAACAATTCAGGCACTCCTGGCAGAATTGGACCCTCAGCAGGCAGGGGAATCTCGAACAGTAGATCTTTATGAAATCGATCATGCCTCCAATGGTGATGCGTTTGTCAGTATGATACAGGGAGTGTTACGATCTGAAGACAAAGCAGCAAAAGTCCTTCACGAACCACGCTCCAGATACCTGGTAGTGACTACGACAAAAGCAGGGCATCTGAAAGCCCAGCAGGCAATCGATCGAATGAAGAATAAAAAGCCCAGAGAGCTGGAAGTGTTTCAGTTATCGTTCCTTGAATCGCTTACTGCGATGCAGGCGGTCGATGGTCTTTACAACGATGGTTTAACGGACATTGAAGATATCCCTTCCATTCAAACTAACGAAGACGCTCAACAACTTATTGTGCGAGCCAGCCCGGAACAGATCGAGGAGATTCGCTCGCTGCTGGTGAAAATGGGAGAAGTACATCTAACTCAGGCGGGACAGGGACATTCCAGCAAAACAATGAGAATTATCCCGATAAACGGCGATGTGGAAGGGGCACTTCGAAAAGTTGAAAACCTGTGGCCAAAAATGAGAAAGAATCCGATCCGAATCCTCAAACCACAGGGAACAAGGGAAGAATTACCGGGGCATTTTTCAGTCCCACCAGAAAAGTCGGAAAGTGATGATTCTCAGCAGAAGGGAAAACAAACAGAAACAGTTCAACCTGTAGAGAAAAAAAAAGACCCTGCTCTTTCACCGATTGTAATCATGCAGGGACCGGGACGATTGACGATTGCTTCTGATGACACCGAGGCACTCGATCAGATGGAGGCCCTTTTGCGAGCGATGTTTTCTCGTGCGGGGAGCAGTCGAAATCGCGACTTCGGTATCTATCAGTTGAAAAATGCAGGAGCAACAGAAGTTTCCACCACTCTGAAACAGATCTTCAATACACGAACCGGCGGAGTCCCTTTCGGGTCGGTTATTCTGGTTCCGGAAGAGCGACTGAATGTGCTGATAGTTTATGCCGGACGAAGTGATCGGGAGCGAATTGAACAACTTATTCAGGTACTCGATATCGAAAACATTCCGGATACAAAACGAGCCTTCCAGACAAAAGTGATCCCGTTAATCTATGCTAACGCCGCTCGGGTGGAGCGACTGATTCAAGGCATTTACAGGCCGCAAATGACAGCAGGCGGTTCCCGCCGCAATGTTACCATTCCCAAAGGGGTACCGCCGGAACTGGCTACCGTCCTCAGGCAAATCAACGCAGCTGCCTCCTCTCCTCTGCTAACTGTCGAAGTTCAGGCAGAAACTAATTCGCTCATTGTTAAGGCACCACAAAGCCTGCTTGAAGAAATTGAAGAACTCGTCACTTCACTCGACGATTCCGCACGTACAACACGCTCCAAAGGAATCACACTGGTTCCGTTGAAAAAAACTAATTCAAGACGAGTGATGCAAATTCTAAATGGCATTCTTGATTAATACGCAATAAATTCCTTGCACCGTCTATAATACCCAGCACGGCTGGTTCATTCTGATAGCCGTAACCAAACTGATATTTTTTCTAAAATTTGCGAGCCGTTCGCAAACTTTTACCGTTAGTAATATAGAAAATAGTAACTACTGCTTCTTCAATCTTTGGTTTTGAGGGCGATACTATCGGATAGTGCGACAACGGAGCACATACCAGCCCCCTCAATTCAGGGTCTGAAAAGGCACTGCTCAATGAATAGTTACATGGATCATGTGAGCATATCAGCCGCACGGCGATTGCCGCAGTTATTACCGTTTCGGTTCGTACTCCGCAGTATTACATAACATGTAACTGGGGCTGGCGCCCACGGCTGAACAGTTGCGAAAAATATTTCGCCAATGAGAGACCTTACAGGGACCTGGTTGTTCTATCTGTGTCAGGCTTTCCAGTGCAGGGAAAATTGGAATTGTTTGTACTCCTTTTGAATTATTGAACAGTTTGTTGTACAATTGGGGCGAGTACACCTTTTCATTTCGTAGATTGGGGCTTTCGTGACTTGGGCTGCATGGTCATACGGTCCCGGTTGTTTCTACCCCGGCATGGCAAATTTTCGTTTCCTGCCTCTTAGAAGGTGTTTTAAAAATCAATTCTTCATGATGGCGAGCCGCTTTGACATTAATGCAATCATTGCAA
>WFOZ01000589.1 GCA_015487825.1 Planctomycetaceae bacterium | reverse complement strand
TCATTGAAGTTACATTAGCTTGCTGAAAAAACTTGCGCACCGTTCGTAAACTATTAACGTTAGTAGCATAGATTGAGTAAGATCGAATGCGATGATCCTCTCTTTGGTCTTCAGTGGTATCGGAAAACGTCTGAGTTTGTGGAATATTTTCTGACCGAGATGGAGAGTCAGGTGCAGAGTATGCGCCGAATAGTTCTGAAAAATAGTTGACGGAGTTTTTACCTTACGACGTTTTCACTCGGTAAATGGCCAAGAACTCCACGACGAATAAACTGAACTTTCCCGGAGCTAGTGGGCACTACTTTTTAACACAAGTTTTTCTAGAATTGACTGCCTTTGGTGTGTTATGATACCGACATAATAATCATGAGTTGTTTCATCAGTCAGCGAAAAACGATGAATATTAGTCATAGTATTGAAGCGTAAGGGTGAGCCTACGTGAATAGTGGCATTCTTGACTTTAATGGTAGCAAGCGTTTTTCCTGCATTATTTGGTACAGAAAAAACCACCAGATTTGTTTTCTGGTCAGTAGAGACTTCCCATTTGCCATCACTATTGCTGATATTTGTAATATTTGGTAAATCAAAATTGGGATAGTTGGAAGTCTCTGAAGCAGAAAGAGTGACCACAACGGTTTCGCTTTTTCCTTCAAATGGAACTGCGAGAATAAAAACATCTTTTTCTACTTTGCGTAACACTGTTGCGCCGTTGGCTTTCAAATCGCTTCCGCTCAAACCGGTGCCACGGGTATTCACTTTAACAAAGAGAGGAATGCGAAAACTATCGGCCGGACGGAAACCTGGATTCCATTCTTTTAGCATCCAATCAGACACTTGGTATGTCACTGTCAGCTTTTTGCCATCGTCACTAAGAGCAACTTTCGCAATGTCTCGCAGGAACTTATGTTGGATCGCTTCACCATCTCCAATACAGGCAACTTGCTTACCTTTTTTGTCGATGGTATCTCTGACAGATTGAAAGAAATCGTGTACGGTTGGTAATTCACTATTAACGGGACTTGTATGCCAATGAATAAAGTCACGATACCATCCACTCTGATCGATTGCGGTTTGCAATAACATAGATGTGTACTTCAATCCAGAAGTAGGCCCCGGGTCTCCAGCACGGGAACTGATTTTAAAATGCTTGGCATAAGCTTGCAGGTTTTCATATCCGTAATCATAAACTCCCCTCGGCGATGCAGAGCGCCCCGCCAACATATAATTAAAAACCATGTAATCATACATTCCTGTGCCTGCCTGATAGGCGCAGGTTGCGGGCACAAAGCCGTACGTCTCTTTATGCCAACTGACCTGTCTTCGGAAAATAGCTGACTTCATCTCGTCTGTAATGTTTGTTGCTTTTTTATCCAGTTTTAACAGGTTTCTTACGGTGCCTGGCTGACTCTGTAAATAGATTCCAAATTCTAACCGCCCCGTCTTTGAAACTTTCTTTCGTTCCGTCAACACAGGAGAGGCTGGTCCCACATGCACAGGGGAATCATATACCGTTGCATGGATATTGAATTTAAAAGCACAAGCCTCTCCGTAATAGAGAGAATTATTAAATGGGACATCTGTACTATGTGAAAAGGTAGCAGAGGCTCCATTGAAATGTTTGCAGATACTGGCCTCTCCCGCAAATGTTGAAGTAACAACAACCAGTAAAGAGAAAGATAACAACGTGGCAAAAGTATGTGTTTTACTTTGATTTATCATTATTTCCCGTTGGTGATCACACCAGTGGATGGTATTGCACGAGATAATTTTCGGCTGTAAAGAAATAGGAGGAAAACGATAATAAGAAATTGATCTCTATCTAGTCCTTAAACAAGCGATCCCCAATTATTGATAGGAGTTATTTTTTGAAAAACTTGAAATCCTTCGGTGTTTTTCGTCTTTTTTACGTAACCGGGTAGCCTGCCCGCTTTTGGCGGTTGGGTTGCGTAGCAATAGGATGTTCTTCCATTCGCTTTCCATATTTATGAGACGTTAAACTCCAGTCCGGGAGGCCATTGTATTGGTAAGCCGACTGTTCGGTTCTCAACATGCCATCGTGCTGAACTCCATTGCCAATCAGTCACCCTTTCCATATATCCCGCCCGAGGGTGGCCCCGGTTAATTTATTAACCGGGGCGGCGTAGCTGAAAGAGGAATTGGGGAAAGAGTAATTTGTGATGAAACCATGAATGATTGGGAATGTTTTCGCACAGACCTCTTGCTGACTCCGTCAGCCCAGATTGCAAAAACAATCTGGGACACTCGCTTCTATTCAAGCTCGGTATCCGGCTAATAGACACGCAGCTTCTCCCCAAAATCTTACTATTTCCTCTGAAAGCATACAAATGAAGATGTATGTTCTTCATCACAGAGAAGCGGTGTTTGAACATTTGAAATATAAATATGGCTCATTACTTCTTTAGTAACTCTTTTTCTCGGGTTTTTGCTTTGATCAGATAAATGATTGCACGGTGGGCATGATGGTCAGTTCGGGGACTCGGGCTCGGGGGGGGAGATTGATGACCATCAGTGCGGTTGCTGCGACGTCTTCCGGCTTGAGGATGATCGCCCGGTGTTCGTCGGAAACGGGGCTGGGGCGTTTTACCAGAATCGGGGTATCGACTTCTCCCGGATAAATGTTGGTGACGCGGATTCCTTCTTCACGGACTTCGTCGCCGACAGACATTCCGAGGCCGGAAATGGCGAATTTGCTTGCGTTGTAGCCGACACCGCCTAACGCAGCGGCTCGCAGTCCGGAGATTGATGAAATGTTAATGATCAATCCATCGTGGCGTTCTCGCATTTGAGGCAGCACTTCCCGAATGCAATTGAATGCACCGGTCACGTTGACCTGCATCATTTTGTCCCAGTCGGCTGGATCGAGATTGTGCATCATTCGATTCGGTACGTTGGTTCCTGCACTGTTGATGAGAATATCGATCTGCCCCAGCTTTTCGGTTGCCTGTTTGATCAGCCCGGTTGCTTCGTCCCGGTTCCCCACATCAGCAGCGATGGCGAAAATCTGCTCGGGAGACTGTTTACAAACCGTTTCAAGTTTTTCCAAATTGCGACCGGCAATAACAACACGAGCCCCCTGTTGAGCCAACTCTGTTGCAATTGCCGCTCCGATTCCGGAACCGCCTCCTGTAATGAGGGCTGTTTTATCTTTCAAAGTCATTCTTTATTCCTTTTGTTGGTAAGCACTCGGTTGTGCTGCAGGGGCTGCAATTGCGAACCCTGCAGCTTGCCTTTATTTTTTGTATTGCCATTGTTCGTTAAAGAAGTCGGCATCGATAACTTTGCCGGGCCACAGGGAATCGGGAGCGGTTCGTAAATCAATCACTGCCCAGTCGGGAAGTTTCGGAACCTGCCGGGCATTGTTGAGGTAAGCGAATTCCCGGTAAGTGAAACCGCTGTTGATAACAATGTACCTGGCAGGATTCGCCGGGTTCGGATAAATCATAATCGGTGCGTGATGAGCAGCATCATATTTTTTGTTTGCAACAATCAACTCTCGCTCATTCCATTTCAACGGTAACTGATCGATGATTTCAGCCAATGCGGAATTACTGGCCGGATCACCAAAATAGATAAGATGATTGTTCGCAATTTGCTCAGCCGTTAAATCGGTATCGTTGACAACCTGGGCATCACCCCGGAATTGGCGTCGCCATTCTTTAACGAAATGGTTCAGTTCAGAAACAGACCACAGGCCCGGTTTTTCATTCCAGGCTTTTCCGGTTGGCTTGACGATCAGAAACGAACTCATGAACGCATCGTCGATTGGTCCCTGCAGGTTATGTTTTTTTTGCAAGCCTTTTGCAGGTGAGGAGCCGAGTTGCCATTGTTTGCCATCGAAATGAATCTCGCAACTCCAGGAACGATCTGTTTCCGGACGCAATGCAACAAGAACCTGTTTGCTATCGGAAATCTTTGAAGCCTTTCCAGTATGCATCACCAGAGAGACAGGACGATCCAGAGCGAAAGGGGATTCTCCTGCTTTGAAATTGAGTTTTATTCCGCGAACATTGCGTGCGTCAATTTCGATCTTATTATCATCGGGCAATAACCGGGCTGCGATGCGAGCCTGTGACCAATGTTCCTGCAATTGCGTGACTGTTAACCAGTGCATGCGATTATATTTGAGGGTGTACGTGACGAAGCGGATTTCTTTCGGAACAATCCGCCCTCGTCTGGCAAGGCTGTCCATTTTTGCTGCGATAATTTTCATGGAATCTGCGTGGATGGTATGTTTTGTTTTGGGGCCGATGATGTGTGTCAGCCGCAGGTTTTCTTTTTTGAGAGCCAGTTCCATGATATCTGCCGCCTGTTTCTGGATATCCAGTTCGCCGCTGTAAGCGATTGTCGGTAGCTGGAACAGATTGGCTGCGTTATCCGTGCAGTCATACATGTGCCAAAGTTTTTTCTCGTACCAGGTAGGAGTCAATGTTTCCTTCTGGAAGAATTTCAGGAATTCGGGTGTCTCTGAAAATCCTGCCCCAGGGTTGGCGGCAAAGAACAGGTCCGGATAATGGACCGCCATCTGCCAGCAGCCGGCTCCTCCCATCGAAAAGCCCCGCACACTGATGCGGTTTTCATCAACACGATAAAACTGCCTGGCATGTTCAAGAGCTTCAAGAACATCAACTTCCCCCGCGAATTTGAATGCGTTGCTGTATCGTCCGTACGGGTGCAGCACAATTGTCTTGCGAGGCTGAAATCGTCCTTTGCGATTCATTCGCTGTGCGATAAAAAGTGGCTCGGTAGATCGTTCGCCGCGTCCGTGAAACCATAGATCAAGACGGTATTCGTCTTTTCCTTCAAACGTATAACTGGCCGGAATTTCCAGACCGTACGGTTGAACGGTCCGGTCAATTTGTGAACGGTAACCACGCACGACAAGCCCGGTCTGTTTTGTCCAGGGGGCATTTCCGTCGAGGAGAGCTTCTGCCCTTTTCAATCCTTCGGCCAGTACATTTTTTGCCGTGGTGACATCCCGCTTTGTGAACAGTTCCCGATGAGCAACGCCATCCCGAATGGCTCGGGCAAATATTTCGACATCTGGAATGAGGGACTGAATACGGGCATCTTTGCTTTTCTTCAGCGTTTCGATTTGTGTGTAAAGTTTCTTCTGTCCGGACAGAAGGTCGCGACGATCTGTATCAGAAAGTTCGATCCCCACTGGCGGGACCGGACGAACCTGAGCGGGCAGGTTATCTTTCAGGCCATCCGCCTGTACCGAAACGGTATAACCGTGATTGAACAGCAAAAAAACAGAAAGAAAGAGGACGCAGAGGATACGGTTTCGCATTGGAAAGGGTATTTCCTGTTGTGAGAAATCTGGATGTCGATAGTTTCCCTACTGTACCGTTTTGCTTCTCAGTTGGAAACCGGTCAGAAATGTCGTTTTTTTCTGATCAGGCAAATAGGAACAACCGATACAATTGATACAGGGCGGCTGGAGAGTTTTATAAGATAGGTCTGTTTACAGCTTTGTTGTAATAATTACAGATTGATTACTAACTGATATCGAATACCGTTAACTCGGCGAGCCTCGGGCTCATCCTCAGGGAGGGGGAAATAGGAAATGTTGATAAAAACATTAAAAGGGGCAGCTTTGCTGGCTGCAATCGCATTTTGTGGAAATGGTCAGGTTCAGGCACAACACGTGCCGGGCACTGGTGCCAAGATGAATTCCCAGAGCGATGATTTGGAATCGGGGAATTTCAAGTTCTACTATAATCATCCTAAAAGTAGTCGGGAACAGGATGAGAAATTGCGTTCTCCTGTTGGTTATTCCTCCAATAAGAAATGGCGGGAAGGTCCCAAACGTGGTGTTCCTGATTCTGTTGTTCGTGTAAAAACACCTGCTGGCGGTATCGAAGGCTCTCTCTATTCTCTGGCGGTAAAGTCGAAAAACACCGGCATTCCCGGTCGTATTACTTACCAACAGCAACAGGATGACCTGCTGCTGGCAACACGTCCAATTCCTGTTTCCTGGAAGCCAAGTTGTGTGGCAAGAATCTATCTTCCAGATTGGGATAAGTGGGAAAATCGATCCGGTACACACTTTGGAATCCGTGCAGATCTCAGAACAACAATTATGGAAGAAGAAGATCTTCCGATTACCGATCCACGTGCTAAAGGTGGTCGAAAAAGCCGCCGGGGTGGACTGTTTGGTGGTTTGTTCCGTACGGCAATGGTCGAAAAAGTAGAACCTTACTGGCCAGGTATGTTCATTCAGTTTCATAGTAAAACTGATGCAAAGTATGACAAAGATTCAGCAATGATTGTCATCCGTGGCGACAGGAATGGAAATGTGATTCCTGGCCCGACGATCAACCAGCCGGGCTGGTGGACTTTTGGAATGTCATTCACACCAGATGGTGCAGTTCACTATTACGCCAGCCCTGGTGTCGATGATCTGACCAGGCAGGATCATCTCAGCTCGCAATATCCTTATGGATATCGAGCTCAAACTTTCACAACCATGTTCTTTAATACGGTGAACATGGACGATGGGAAAACCTGGTCAACTGAGTTTATCATCGATGATCCTGCAGTTTATTACGCAGGTGGGAACAGTCGGCAGGCTCGATCAGGTTCAAGCAATAACACAAGACGTCGCTAATCTTGTTTCGAGATGACAACGACAAATCCCAGCACGGCTGGTTCATTCTGATAGCCGTAACCAAACTGATATTTTTCTAAAATTTGCGAGCTGTTCGCAAACTTTTACCGCTAGTAATACAGAGCCTGGAATTTTCCAGGCTCTGTTTTTTCGTATGAGAACCTGAACGAAAATCATTAACGATCCCAGAGAGATGTTCTCCTGCCTGATGTACTAAACGTCGTTTCAGTGAAGTGGTGGGGAAATGTTAATTAATAAATGTTTCTATTGAGGTCGAAGGAGGTATCAGAGGGAGCGAAACAGTTGAGAAGGACTTTTAGGTTCAGTAATAACCCTCAAAATCGATAGAACTGAAGTGATTATGTAAAACAGTGCTTGATTTCCCATTACCGTTGTGACGATAAGTCGAAACAGCGCGGTCTGCTCGTTTGCGGAACCTGCGTATGTATGACTGGGAAATTCGGGTTCAGGAGAACTCGAAAGATGCCTTATCGGACTCTAAAAAAAAGCCGCAGGACGCATGGAAGACGATATTCTTCAAGGTTTTCTCGAAGAGAGTTGGGAAAATCTCAATCAACTCGACTCCGACATTGTTGCCTTTGAAAAAGATACAGAGAATGATGATCTTTTAGCGAGTGTGTTTCGTACGATTCACACAATCAAGGGAACTTGTGGTTTTATCGGGTTGACGCGAATCGGTGCAGTATCGCATGCAACCGAAAACGTGCTGGGGAAAATGCGGGATCGTTCGATCGAACGAACCACGGATGGCATTTCGCTTGTCCTGGAAGGGATCGATGGTATCAAGGAATTGATGCAGGGTCTTGAAGCCAAGGGTGAAGAACCGAACATAGACCATAAAGAACTGATCAGTCAGTTGGAGCAGGTTGCAGAAGGAAAAGATGCAAGCCAGTTTGTTGGAAATTCCAGTCAGCAGGAAGCCGAAGTGCCAGCTCAGGTTGCTGCATCTGTCGAATCTCAGGAGTCGTCCGACGCCGGAATTGATACAAGTGCCTTGATGACGGAATCGGGAGATGTCGATTTTGATGAACTCGACAGAGCAATTAACGAAGCTGCTGCCCGGCATCGTGAAAAATTGACCGAGCAGAAAAAAGAAGAAAAGCAGGAAGATAAGTCTCAAAATACAGCTGCAACTCCTGACGATAATAAAGCAGAAAAGGTTAGCAGCCGCAAAGCCGCTCCTGTAGAAGCAGATGCTCGACCAAGCAAGAAGAAAACAGTAGCCGATTTGTCGATTCGAGTGAATGTTAACGTCCTGGATCGTTTAATGAATCTGGTGGGCGAACTCGTATTGGCGCGGAATCAGCTGATTCAGCTTTCTCGTGATGATGAAGAATCGAGATATTCAGCTCCGATCACTCACCTCAATCGGGTCACTTCCGATTTACAGGAAGGAGTGATGAAAACGAGAATGCAACCGATCGGGAACGCCTGGAGCAAGCTCCCGAGGCTCGTTCGCGATCTGGCTCGCATCACAGAAAAACAAATCGAGTTGGAAATGGACGGAGCAGACACCGAACTGGATCGGACTGTTCTGGATGCGATTAAAGATCCGCTGACACATATGGTTCGCAACTCTGCTGACCATGGAGTGGAGACTTCTGCAGAACGACTGGCAGCCGGTAAGTCGGAAAAAGGAACGATTCATCTCAACGCATACCATGAAGGTGGTCATGTCATTATTTGTAT
>WFOZ01000588.1 GCA_015487825.1 Planctomycetaceae bacterium | reverse complement strand
GTAAGGAGGAAATAATCATCGCGCTGGCGATTGAGACAATGGAAAAACGCATTGATCTTTTTTCCAGGGCGGCGATGTTTCGGGGAAATTCCCGCGAGCGGTTTCAGGCAATCGGCTTTGCCGCAGAGTTGTTTGTGAAGATGTATCCGAGTCATTTCAGTGTTGAGCAGATTATCCGCAGTGCTTCGATATGGGAAAAAACCTCTGAAAAAAGGCGATCTATCGTCAAACTTTGCGAACATCGCTGTACTGGAATTGTTGTTGGGGTTGTACTTGATGCTATTTCCCAGGGCGATCTGGAATTACCGGATGGCTTCACGCCGCAGGACCTGGTTTTCGGAGTCTGGTCACACAGTTCCGGAGCTTATTCAATTATTGCAACCAACGACTCGCTGCAGGAGTTGGGAATCAGCGAACCGTTTTCTGTTGTCAGGCGAAATATCAATATGCAGCTCGATGGCTTTGGCTGGAAACCGTTCTCCGGGGATTTCGATATTGAAGCTGTGATCAAACGCATAATAAAAGAGGTGTTCGCCGATGAGTGCCGTTAAACAATCGCCTGGGCAGCCGACAGAAAAAAAAGTGACTATCCGTCATGATATGAGCAGGCGGATCGTGCAGTATGGAATGCTACTGACCATGATCCTGGCAGGGCTTGTTGGCCTGAATGCTGTGCTTGCAGGAAAAGATAAGGAAAAACGGAGCGTTGAAACAAAACCACTACCTGTTAAGACCATCGTTCTTCATGGATCTGACTCTTTCGGGATAAAACGAACTTATACCGGAATTGTCAAAGCTGCCAGGACCAGCGAATTGAGTTTTCGACGAACGGCTGAATTGACTTCGGTACTGGTCAGAGAGGGAGCCCGTATCAGGAAAAATGAAATACTGGCGAGTGTTGACAGGCGAAGCCTGCAGGCCAGAAAGCAGGAGCTGACCGCGAAAAAAAATGCTGCCCAGGCGTTATTGAACGAATTAATTGCAGGGCCTCGCAAGCAGACGATTGCTTCTGCTCGGGCGGAAGTTGCGCAGATGCAGGCCGATTTGGAATTGGAACAGGCCGAATTACAGCGTGCCGGAAAGCTGTTTGAAGATGCTGTTATTTCACGTTCCAAATACGATACCGTTCAGTTTGGAACTCGAGCCGCGAAAGCCCGGTTGGAGGCGGCAACACAGAAACTGGTGGAACTTGAAGCGGGAACACGTCCCGAGAAAATTGATGCTCAACGGGCTGTTGTCGAGCAACTTGTCGCGATGCTCAGCGAAGTCGCCATCGACCTTGAAGACAGTCAGTTGAAAGCACCTTATGCCGGAGTGATCTCGAAAAGATACACCGATGAGGGAACGGTTGTTTCTCCCGGAGAAGCGATCTTGCGTCTGGTGGATGACACTCGTCTGGAAGCCTGGGTCGGATTGCCTGCTGCTAATGCGATTAACTTTTCTGTTGGTGAAAAGCATCGATTGACTGTTGGCGGAAATGAAATTGTTGCTACCGTTTCAGCCGTACTGCCTGAACTTGATTCAGCCACTCGAACCCGCACTGTTATTTTTGATCTGGGAAGTTCTGAATCGAACCAAATTGTTCCTTATCAAATTGTTCGTATTGAAGTTGAGCAGCAAAATAATACAAAAGGTTATTGGGTCCCCGTCACTTCGCTGGTGCAAAGTAAACGTGGATTGTGGTCCTTATATGTGGTTGAACCGGATGAGCGGGATTCGATTTTTGTTGTTGCTCGTCGTGATGTCGAAGTGCTGCACCTGCAGGATGTGCGCGCATTTGTGCGGGGAACAATTCAGTCGGGTGAACACGTTATTGCCGATGGTCCGCATCGCGTTGTCGTGGGGCAACGAGTGAGTCTCTTGCCGGAGGAGGGCTGATGGATCATTTATTTTATCGTGATACCCGCCTGTTGATTTTGGTGGTTAGCTTAATCGTAGTCTCCGGGCTTTCGTCGCTTTATGTGCTGCCTCGTATGGAGGATCCGCTATTGGTAGAGCGGGCTGGTGGAGTGACGACTGTTTTTCCGGGAGCGGACACGGAGCGTGTTGAATCGCTTGTGACCGAGAAACTGGAACAGGGATTGCAGGAGATCGACGAAATTCTGGAACTTCGTTCGAGTAGCCGCGTCGGGCTTTCAACGATTACG
>WFOZ01000587.1 GCA_015487825.1 Planctomycetaceae bacterium | reverse complement strand
AGACGTTTGATCTCAATTAAAGTCATTTTTGTATCATGGCTTATTTCCTGACAAATTAATGAGCCGTTAGAATGAGATTTACGCATTTGTGTGAAGAGAAAACGGATTTCTCAGGAACGCACAAGAGCATTCTGTACCATTCCCTTTTGATCCTCTTTTTCCCAAGTAATTGAAAAAATGTCTGAATTAGATAAAGAAGAATTTGAGAATCAAGTTGACGATGCTCTGATAAAAGCTCTTGATTTATCAGGAGTCGCCGTTGATGAGTATCTCGCAAAGCTTCCACAGAAAATTCGTGATCGTGTGGTTTCTTTAATGAAAGCCCTCGAACAAGCAGGTGATCATTTTCTATCTCCCCTTGCCATCGCGTCTGATATCAGAACATCACCAAACGAAACGGACCAGCTCAGCGATGGTGATGCAGCACAGGTCACACAAAACCTTACATCTTCAGAGCAGGGAAGCGATGCAGATCCGGTCATTCCTGGTTACAAGATAATTCGCGAAATTGGGAAAGGAGGCATGGGATCTGTATTTCTTGCAGAACAAGATGCCCCTCTTTCAAGGCAAGTTGCATTAAAATTTATTAAGACCGAAGTTGTTGACGCAAATCTTACCTCACGCTTTAAAGCTGAGCAGCGATTAAATGCGATGATGGATCACCCCAATATTGCAAGAGTTTTCGATGCAGGCGTGGCGAACGACGGTGGCCCTTTTCTAGCCATGGAGCTTGTGCAGGGAAGCAAACCGATGACAAACTACTGTGACGAAAATCGACTTGGTATAGAAGATCGCCTCAATCTTTTTTTGCAGGCATGTCTTGCAATTCAGCATGCACATCAAAAAGGGATTATTCACCGCGACATTAAACCATCTAATGTACTTGTCACCGAAGCGAGCGGTAAACCCATTGTGAAAATCATCGACTTTGGTGTCGCTAAAGAAGTTATTCCCAAAGATGTCGGCGTGGATGTAAGTCGCATGACTATGCATGGTCAAATAATAGGTACCTTGCGTTATATGAGTCCGGAGCAGGCTGGGGCTTGCTTGCTAGATGCAGATACTAGATCGGACGTCTATTCGCTGGGTGTATTACTTTATGAACTCCTCACAGGCACAACTCCAATTCCACGAGAGCGTGCTTCAAAGGAGCCCTACACGCAAATTCTTCAGGCGATTCAAGAAGAAGAACCTCAGCGTCCCAGTCTTCGCTTATCTGCATTGGAAGAAAAGACAGACGGGATTGCAGAGAGAAGGAATAAAACGCTTCGAACCCTGATAAGTACAGTCCAAGGAGAATTGGATTGGATCACAATAAAAGCTTTGGAAAAAGAGCGTGACCGCCGTTATGGTAGTCCGTCCGATTTTGCTGATGATATCGTCCGTTATCTGAAAAACGATGTTGTCGAAGCAAGCCCCCCCTCAAAAACTTATCGAATCAAAAAATTTATGCGGAAGCACCGCATTGGTGTAACCACTGCAACTGCATTTATTCTGCTTTTGATCTCCTCCGCAGTTGGAGCATCTGCCCTTTCCGTCTGGGCACTTCAGGAAGCTGATAAGGCAAACACAGAAAAGAAAATCAGCCGCAAGCTGGCAACTGATCTTGCCAGGGAACGCGATGCCGTACAGGATCACTTATCTGAAATCCAGGCAAGTAAAATTAAACTTGAGGCCAGTCAAAAAGAGATGACTTCTGCCATTCGACTTAGCTTTAATATTCTGGAGGCAAGATACTCAGGGCAATCTAATGAAATTCTGAACGCATTGATAGAAGTCGAGAATCAACTTCAAAACGATATAATACATAAAGCAGTTACCGCGAGAACTCGGGTTTTTCAAGCGGTATTTCCTTTGATGCAGCTCCAAAAGAAATCAAACTCTCAGAAATCTCTCGTTTCCCAAATTGCTCTTCTCCCCTATCTGAAAAGTGCAGATCAGTATCTCGATGAGGCCATTGAATACGATTCCAGTGTCGGCATTGCTTACCTTGCTCGTGGTCAGCTTTGGTCTGAAATCTTTCCAATACCACCAAAAGAAAGCTTCGCGTTAGAAATAATGGGAGTTTCTGTACCAACGCAGAAAGACATTACTCGTGACTGGGAACACGCGGTACGTCTGATGCCACAATCCAGTTACGCATATTCTGGGAGAGGCTGGTGGCGTATGAGAACCGATCAGTTCTCTCTGGCAGAAGAAGACTTTCAGATGGCAATCCAGCTTGATGCCAGGAATGATTTTGCATTGCAGGGTTTGGGGAGATTAATGGGCAATCAGAAAAAGCATCAGGAATCTGTTGATTTCTACCTACGTGCATTACGCACTCCTGCCAGAGTAGGAGATATCCTGTTTGGCGGTAAATCGAAGGATAACTTGAGAAACGAAATTGCGGTTAACACATTTAATAAGCTTTGGGACAAGAAGGCCCCATCTATAAAAAATATTTACCCCGCTGGCGTTGTGCAAGTATTTGGGGAAAATGTTAAAGACCTGAAGCCTGCAAGAGGTGTCGTCTGGAAATACGTTCTTGAAAATATTGTGTCAGTTGATGATTCATCCAGTGAAGAGCTAATCAATAATTTGCGAGCCATTGATTTCCCGGAAGGTAATGAAGCATTTCACGCAACTCGTGATTTATTGGAAGCGGCAGTCCTTACAACTTCGTACCGGAAAGAAAGGGCAAAAATTGAAAAACTGTGTGAGGAGTCATTTCCAGGCTCTGACAACGAATGGAAAGGGGAATTGAGTCGCGAGCAACTTACCAGACTTTCAGCCGTGATTAAAACTGATTCGCAATCCGGTACTCCTCAATCGGATAAAGTTATCACTCTGATTAAACGCATCTTGGAAACTAAACTAAAGTGACTGGGTGAATTGGCTTGCCTATGGAATCAGAGGCTTGTTACGATCTGTTTCGGAGCCAATTTGGATGCTCGCGTTGTAAAGGTTTTAAAATGGAAACGAACGATCTTACAGATCTTATAGGGCGTGTTCGCCAAGGCGATGAACTGGCGAAAGAACTTCTTTTTGAGGCACTCCAGTCTAAAATGCGAACGGCGGCACAAGCTCTCATGCTAAACGAGCGAGCAGATCACACGCTTCAGCCTTCTGCTCTTGTCAACGAAGCTGTTATTAAACTCCTCGGATCAAATGTCTTCAAAAATGCCGAGGATCGAAGATATCTCTTTGCTGCTTCAAACAAGGCGATGAAAGATGTGCTCATCGATCACGCTCGCACAAGAAACGCTATGAAACGGCCTCCCAAAGCAAAACGATCAACATTGGACATGGTTTTGGAGAGTCTGGAAGCACAGGAAAGAGCAAACATCTTCGATCTCACAGAATCACTCGAGCAACTTAAGTCTTCATCGCCACGACAAGCTGAAGTAATTGAACATCACTATTTTTCGGGTTTGCAGTACAATGAAATCGCCGAGTTAATGGAGATCAGCCTTGCCACCGTCAAACGTGATCTCATTCTGGCAAAGGCCAAACTTTATGAGATGTTGAATCGATAGGCGGACATCACCAGGCACATGAAAATGAATCTTTCTTGGTGTTTCTTAATTCAATTCCCGTATTCGTTATTTAAAACTCACCAATAATCTGCCCATCATTCCGCTGTCCTAAATTTCGGTAGGTTTCCAAATCGATATTTTCAGAAACGAAGCGGCAGCTTCCATCAGCTAAGACTGCATTCACTCCACCTGGG
>WFOZ01000586.1 GCA_015487825.1 Planctomycetaceae bacterium | reverse complement strand
TTTAAATGGTTCTTCCGCTATTTTTTCGCAGCATTTCATTGCGAAGATCTCAAGCAGGCCATCGGTGATGTCTCATTCCGGCTCTGAAATCTCTTTCAGGTATTTTGCGAGTTCAGATTCCAGGTCCAGAAGTTTGAACCAGTTTTGCCACGGAATACTTGCACAAGTTGATGACTCGTCCCTCTGCACATCATTCTGTGAGGTATTCAGTCCACGAGATTCCAGAACCTGTAAAATTCGAGAATGCAGGTAGTTAATCAGGTCTGCAATTTCACTACGAGTAGCGAGAGAATCGGAGTGTGGGATGGGAGGGCATCCTGAAGGAAAAGAGAGAGCCGGATGGCCATGTTCGTCGAACAATCCCAGGGTTTCGATATCACAGGTTTCCGGATTTGGCGAATCTGACTCGTTACCCTCAAACCCTGAAGCCGTATTGCTCGTCTGATCCAGGCATTGAGACTCAATAGATTTAATGTACTGCCTGTTGCAGTATTCCTGAATTTCTTCGTGAGAGCCATAAAGCAACACGCACCGCCCTAGCGAAACCAGGTCCCCCGGGCGTAACACTGTCATCTGCACGGGGAGTCCATTGACTCGGGTCCCGTTGGTACTTTCCAGATCGGTCAGAATAATTCTTCCCTGATCTGCCTGAATTTTCAGATGGCAACGGCTGATCCGCTCATCGTTGAGTTGAACGGCATTATCATCCTCTCTTCCAATGGTCAGAGGAACTTTCAGGTTCGAAAAATATTCTCCCCGTTCCAGTCCTTGAATGACTTGTAGTGAGATGGATGCCATCTTTTTGTCCGTTATTTCATTCAGTTAGTTGCCAACGGTTTCTCTTTGAGCAGATTATGGTCAGCAATCGATTCGTTATCTGTCCCAAGAGGGCTCTCTAACAAAACCGGCGTTGCATGTTGAGGAACAAGCATCTGGCCAAAGAACGCAACAAGACGGCTGTCATATTCATCCGGAAAAGCGGTACGCGCACCATTGTGTGCTGTCTTGGGGACAACCCATAATTCAGTACACAAATCTCCCAGCATTTTTTTTAATTGTTTGGTAATACGCAAAGGGACATAGCTGTCCTTTGCTCCGGCAATCATGAAAATCTGTTTTCCGGAAAGGCCTTCAAAAGGACTGGCAGTGTTGACGTATTTACAGTTTCGCTTACGTTGACTGAACCAGATCGCCAAATCGAGTGTTTTTCTCATTTGCGAAAGCGGGTAGAACTTGAAGAAAAACTTCGGAACGATCACTCTGGCCCATCTTTCCAGATAATGGCTGATAAGAAGATCATTAGTAAAGCTGCTATCTGTTGCAATAAACTTGATCTGCGGAAATCGGGAAAGAGCCATCAAAGCTGTGGCGCCACCTCGGCTGATCCCCAGTATTCCCAACGGTAAATCCTGCAGGGCTTCCTGATCACCAATCCAGTTAACGACAGCTTCCAGGTCGCTTATTTCATATTCAGTCACCCAGTGCATCGGCTCATAACCTTTGAGCGAATCACTTTCCCCCTGATTGCGAAAATCGAATGAGACCACTATATAGCCGCTGTCAATCATTCCCTGGGCATATTTTACTGCAGACCAATGATTAGAACTGGTTTCAGGGCAGAAAAGGATAATCCCAAGTGGTGGCATCTCGTCCGGGTAATAGATACTGCCTCGTAAAGTGATGTTATCTGTAGTCTGAAGTTCAAACGGAACGGCCTGCTTTTGTGGTGGCGCTTGTGCAACTTCAAAACAAGGTAGATTTTCAATCAGGTGCAGAGCCTTGCGCCCGTAATAAATACGAGCGATCAGGTCTGTCAGTATCAGCACCAGAAGAAAGGCGGCTGCGTAGATAAAGAACATGGTTCGTCCCGAAATGAACCGATTAAGTTTCAATTTACATAACCAACACCACAACGACCAACGGTCCTCAGGTGCGATAATAAAAGAAACCCATCATGATATAATGGCAATGTAAATTTACAGATTCGCTTCGGGTCATCCCCCACCCGTTTCGATACGAATACTTAATCGTCCTTATAATGTTAACCGTTGAACTTCCCCAAAATCAAGGAAACATTCTGTCCGCCAAATCCGAAACTGTTGGAAATCGCGTGCTCTACGCGACTTTCTCGTGCCTGATTGGGAATATAATCGAGATCACAGTCCGGATCGGGTGTTTCGTAATTCATCGTGGGCGGCATCACACCATCGCGAATGGCCATCAGGCAGGTAATCGCTTCAACACTCCCGGCAGCCGCAATTAAATGCCCCATCATGCTTTTAATACTTGAGACCGGAGTTTTAGCGGCATTTTCTTCGCCCAGTGCTCCCTTAATCGCCATCGTCTCAACTCGATCATTAACTGAGGTACTTGTTCCGTGCGCATTGACATAATCGATTTGATCGCTATTACAATTCGCATCAGCCAATGCCATTTTGATGCAGGCTATTGCTCCCCTGCCCTGCGGATGGATATCCGTAATACGATAGGCGTCAGCAGTACTGCCGTACCCAAGAATTTCCCCGTAGATGTGAGCACCACGGGCTTGAGCTCTTTCCAGATTTTCCAGAATCAGCATCCCTGCCCCTTCACCGAGTACAAAGCCATCACGGTTTTTATCAAAGGGGCGAGAGGATTGTTGTGGATTATCGTTGCGTCTGGAAAGTGCGGTCAGCAGGCTGAAGCCGGTTACGCCGAATGGATGGATCATGCTGTGAGCTCCCCCGGTAAGCATGATGTCCGCTTCATCTCGTCGAATCAATTCAGTCGCTTCACCAATTGCCTGAGAGGAGGCTGCACAAGCTGTCAGGCAATTCAAGTTCGGGCCTTGTGCATTGAATAATGCAGCCAGATGCCCAGCCGGCCTGTTCGGTTCCTGCTCGATTTCAAAATAAGGATTCATCTCCTTCAGGCCGAGTTCTGTAAATCGTTCCAGATCAATCTCGCCATCTTTTTCCGAACTGGAAATCAACTTCATGAATAAAGGGAAATCCTGTTGACCTTCACCCGCTCCCAGGTAAATACCAAAGCGTGTCGGGTCAACGTTCTCATCCATAATACCGGAATCGTTGACTGCCTGCGTGGCTGCGCCAATTGCAAATTTCGTGTTGTGTGTAACGTCTTTATACAGACCGGGATCGTCAACATATTTTCCCAGGTCGTAGCTATTCACTTCAGCGGCAAATCTGGTTGGAAACGACGAAGCATCGAAGTGCGTGATGTCGGCTATTCCAGATTTTCCCTCTTGTAAAGCAGACCAGGCCGTTTCGACATCCTGCCCCAGCGGAGTGATACAACCGATGCCCGTAACAACAACTCTTCTTTTCATTAGTTCAATTGCCCTGATTACGATTTGAATAGTCCCAGTATGCCTGGATTATATTAACAACCGTAACCAAAATGTGAGGTTGGTAATTTGCACAAACCGCAAAGAAATCAGCTGTCAGTACAGCAGAATTTGCGATTGTGATGAAAATGACGCCATTACTTTCTATTATGAATCAGTATTAACTGCCTGTGAAAGCGTATCTACGTCAAGTATACTCATTAATCCCATCGAGAAAACAAAATTCTTCTGATCTATCGACTGAGCCATCGATTCATCCATATTATCCAGATGAGCAAAAATAATTTCTGCTTCGGTAACAAGTCGCTCCCCAACATGGGCCGTACAAGTTACCCGCCCCCCTTCAAAATTAGACTCAACAAGATCGGCATGATACCGGAGTTGGTCTCCCGGGCAGGCAAAACTGTGAAATTTGATTTTGGGAACTTTGGCGAGAATGACAATATGTTCAAAATTGTTTTTTTCACCCAGGAGAATTCCTCCTGTTTGAGCCAATCCTTCCAGAATCAGCGAACCGGGCATTACTGCAAAACCGGGAAAATGATCGTGTAAATGCTCCTCTGCCAAAGAGACATTTTTAATCGAAGTGGCACTAATGCCTGATTTGAATTCAACAAAACGATCAACCCAGAACCAACGCATGATGCTCTTTTCGACCTACAGATAAAAGAAAAGGCGAATGGGGACTGTCCCCCCCCCGCGAAATAAGTCAATTCCGGCTACCACAGACCCCGGAGGTTGACATTCTCTACTCGCCGGTAAAACTCAATTTCCACTCGGTTAAAGGATACCAGAAACAAGCAGACTCTGAAACCGAGAGAGGCTTGCACCCATTGACTGAGCCAAGCCTGCTTCTCTGTTTCCTCTGATGTCATTCACCGAGCAACACAACTCGCAGCAGATTTTTCAGATACGAATTAACTCCAATAATTCTTACTTGATCAAAACCGTAAAACCCAGCACGGCTGGTTCATTCTGATCGCCATCACCAGAATGGAACCTCTGAAAGATGCGCAAGGCACAAAGAGAGTGATCGTTAGAAAAATGGAAAATTATAACCTGGTGTCCAAGACATTAGCTGCCGAGTTTGTTGACCATAAACTTGCACATCATATCGACAGTGAAAAGATCCTGAATATTTTCCACTTTGGGATCTGCAGCAAGCTTATCGATATCTGCAAACGGAATTTTGGTCCGCAGTTCATCAAGGCCTTCAGGTGTTACCATCCCATCCTTGATGAAACCTGAATCTTTGGAAGCGAGGTTTTCAGGGAAAAGCTCTCCTCGAGGGATTTTGACATCAAAAGCTTTTTCGAGCCGGAAAACGATATCGAGAAAATCGATCGATTCCGCTCCAAGATCTCCGACTAAGGTCGCTTCGGGGCCAACTTCATCGTCATCAACAC
>WFOZ01000585.1 GCA_015487825.1 Planctomycetaceae bacterium | reverse complement strand
TTGCTGATTCGAGTGCTGCAATTCGCTCGATAAAAAATCCTCTCCTGCAACATCTGCTCCCAAATATTGTTGATTCCGACAAAGCAAGGCGTGGCACAAAAACAATCGAAAAAATGTTTGTCCCGGATGGGTTTTCGGTAGATGTGATTGCAGCCGAGCCTCAGTTGCACCAGCCGATGGCGTTTACTTTTGATGCCAAAGGGCGGCTGTGGGTTGTTGAGGGAAATTCATATCCGCAAAAACGCCCGGAAGGAAAAGGGCTGGATCGCATTCTGATTTTTTCGGATGAAAATGGGGATGGAAATTTTGAAACACGCAAGGTATTCATTGAAGGATTAAACCTGGTCAGTGGAATGGAAGTTGGCTACGGTGGAGTGTGGGTGGGGGCTGCTCCGAATTTATTGTTTATTCCCGATAAAGATGGCGATGATATTCCCGATTCCGCACCGCAAGTGCTTCTTGATGGATTTGGGTTTGCAGATACTCACGAAACATTAAACAGTTTTATCTGGGGACCGGATGGCTGGTTGTACGGGAACCAGGGAGTGTTCAATCAATCGAATATCGGAAAACCAGGAACTTCCGATGCAAAACGTCATCGCCTCAGTGCGGGGGTGTGGCGGTATCATCCCACGCGGCATATTTTCGAGGTGTTTGCACTCGGCGGTAGTAATCAGTGGGGGCTTGATTTTGATGAATTCGGGCAACTGTTCATGACACACTGCCGAAGTTATTGGGGAAAAGGTTCGACAACACATGTAATACAGAGTGGGCATTATTGGAATCAGGTTAATGGAGGATATGTGCCTTATATTTCGTCAACTGCACTGCCTCATTTGCCTGCAATGAAAAATTACATGCTCGCATCTTCCCGGTACGGTCACGGCGAAGGTGGCGCGGGCAAACCTGGTTCGCGTCAGGTGTATGGCGGACATTCTCACGTTGGAACGATGATCTACCTGGGCGATAACTGGCCGGCAAAATATCGCAACCATCTTTTTACTCATAACCTGCACGGGCATCAAATGAACCATCAGATCAATGTTCGCCAGGCGGGGGGATACAATACCCGTCATGCCGGGTACGATGTGCTGTTTTGTGCGGACCCACAGTATGTTGGTGTTGATCTGAAATATGGTCCCGATGGAGCCGTCTATTTTAGTGACTGGTACGACCCCCGACATTGCCATAACCCGAACATCGAACAGTGGGATCGCAGTAACGGACGAATGTATCGAATGAAATTCGATGCAGGCTACTCTCCGGTTGTGGTTGATTACACCAAGGCAAGCGATGCGGAACTGGTCGCAGTTCAACTTCATCCCAATGACTGGCATGTCCGTATGGCAAGGTTAGTGTTAAGCGAACGGGTTGCCGCAGGGAAGGAAATTTCCAGCGATGCGATCGAGCAATTACGTACAATCGCAACGACACATCAAGATGCAACACGCAGGATACGAGCCGTCTGGGCATTAAATGCAGCTGATGCCCTGGATGTTGAAATTGCATCAAAGTTATTTGAAGACAATTGCGAATATGTGCGGGCATGGACAGTGCAACTGGCAGTTGAATCATTCAATCCGGCACAGGTTAACAGTTTACTTACCTCGTTGGTGAAACGTGAGCAGTCGCTGTTTGTTCGACGCTACCTGGCATCTGCAATCCCGCGGGTTTCAGATGAACTTGGCTGGAAACTGGCGGAAGCGTTGAGTTTACAGGCAGAGAATGCAACAGATCGAGAATTGCCGCTTCTGTTGTGGTATGGCATCGCGGAACTTATGCCGGGCAATATTGATCGAGCCTTGAAACTTGCTGATGAATCGAAACTCCCCGTACTGAAAGATTATGCCGAGTGGTACGCGGCGAAGTTATCAAAAAATGGACGCGATGCTGTCTGCTTACGCCTGGCAAATGCTGAGCGTGCTGATCAGTACCGTTTACTGAGCCTGTTTGAACTGGGAATTCGCGGAATGCGTGGCTTGCCCGAGCCAGATGGTTGGTCGAAAGTTTCTGCAGATTTATATGACTCACCTGATTTGGCAACTCGCAGAACCGCGGAAGCACTCGGTGCCGCCTTTGGAGATTCTGCCCTGTTTATGCGGATGCGAAAGGTGCTTGAGAATGATTCTTCCAGCATCAATCTTAAACGACATGCTCTTTCGATTCTCGCTGGCGATCCTTCTCCTGTTAATCTATCACTTTTCCTAAAACAGCTTGATACAAAACAACTGACGCGACAGGTCATTCCGCCGTTAATACGATTCGACAATTCCGAGGTTGCAACAGAATTAATTGCACGATTACCAAAATGGGACGAAGCAGAAAACGCATTATCGCTGGAAGTGCTTGCCAGTCGAACCGATTCGGCGAAGAAAGTTCTGGAAGCAATCGCCGCCGGCAAATTGGAGAAAAACCGACTGACCGCCTACTACGCTCGTCAGATGTCAAACCTGAATGATGCTACCTTGAATAAAATGCTTGAAGAACAGTGGGGGCGACTCAGTCAATCTTCACAGGAGCGAAAAGCAGAAATGGCAAAATTGGCAAAAGCGTACAAAGCCGCACCGTTATGGGCATTCGATGCCCGTAAGGGAGCAGAACATTTTACTAAGTTATGTGCAGCCTGCCATCAACCGGGAAAGCAAAACATACGTATCGCACCGAAACTTGCCGGCAGTGGTTCGAAAGGAGTTGATTATATTGTAGAGAACATTATTGATCCAAATGCTGTGATCGGCAGCGATTTTCAGGCCCGCATTATTTTAACAGTTGAAGGTCGTGTCATCACCGGATTGCTCGAAAAAGAAACCGATTCGGCAATCACCATTCGTACCGCAACCAACAGTGTGACCATTGCCAGGGACGATATTGAAGAGATCAATATTTCAAAAAATTCGTTTATGCCCGAATCACTCCTGAAAACACTCAACGAGCGTCAGAAAATTGAACTGTTGAAGTACCTGATGTCACTTTAAGGCCAGAACTTCTATTCAACTGGCGGGTGCACCTTGCGGTTTGTGATGCCGTACAAATTGTAACACGAATCCCGGCGTAACATATTGCAGGCATCTTGCAAGAGAGCATTTCTGTTGAAATGCTTGGAAAAACAGGGGCAAAGCCCCGGATGTTTACCTAGCCCAGCCCAACGGGCTGGGTTCTGACAACCCAAAAAACAGAGGGCCAACGGCTCGGTCATTTGACCAAATGGGTAGCCTTTTTCAACATTTTACAAATGGCCGGACCGTTGGTCCTCACCGTCATATCACACCTGCTGACCCAGCCCGTTGGGCTGGGCTAGGTAAAATGCTGGGCCTTTGGCCCGGAACAACTGGTTCATTCTGATCGCCAAAACTAAAATCAAGAACTCAGCAAATACTTCTTTCACAGAGTCGCGCAAACCCCAATGTGCACCCTCAACTGGCTTTATAAAAGCAATTCCGTTGATTGAATTGAGAAATTCAGTTATTTTCGATACTGTGATGTTAAACAGTCAAATAGTATGGGGTGTTGATAGAATCAACCGCCATCAATAAGTTCCCCGTTAAGTCCTGCCAGTTCTATTCAAATCGAAAGAAAAGACATTATGCCTTCCAGAATGATTATTTGCTTCTCGCTCGCTTTGTTTGCAATGACTGCCGGTTCGTCGCTGTCTGCAGAAGATTGGCCACAATGGCGTGGTCCCAATCGCGATGGTAAATGTGTAGAAACGGGATTGAAATTCCCCACAGGAGAGCAAGCCCCCAAGCTTCTTTATATGACCGAGGGGTTTGGGAAAGGATACGCAGGGGTTTCGGTTGTGAAGGGGAAAGTTTATACCATCGGCAACCAGGAAGAGGCCCAGTCGGTTGTCGCTGCAGATGCCAATACCGGGAAAATTCTCTGGAAGACTCCAATCACGAAAGGAGCTCCAGAACATAGCTATCCGGGATCACGCTGCACGCCTACCTACGATCAGGGAAAGTTGTATGTTGTCGCTTCTTCGGGGAAAGTTGCCTGTCTTGATGCGAATAGTGGATCAGTGATTTGGGAAAAAGATTTTGTCACCGAATGGAAAGGCAAAATGATGTCCGGCTGGGGGTATTCTGAATCTCCACTGGTTGATGGTGATCACGTCCTTTGCACTCCCGGCGGCCCCGATGCAATGATCGTTTGCCTGAACAAGAAAAACGGTAAGGAAATCTGGCGGTCTGCAGTTCCTGCTGGAGGCGAAAAAGGAAAGGATGGATCAGGCTATTCTTCAATCGTCATTTCTCATGCGGCAGGTGTTAAACAATACGTGCAATTGACTGGGCGGGGCGTCATTGGTGTGCGTGCTTCCGATGGTAAATATCTCTGGGGTTATAATCAGGTCGCCAGTAAAGTGGCAAACATTACAACTCCCGTTGTCGAAGGCGATTACGTTTTTGCAACATCCAGTTACGATGGCGGTTCGGTTCTATTAAAACTCAAACGTTCTGGAGACGGTGTTGATGCAGAGGAAGTTTATTGGCTGAAGAAAAGAACCTTCAACAATCATCACGGCGGAGTCGTTTTGGTTGATGGATACATCTACGGCGGACATAATCAGAATAAAGGTTTCCCGACCTGTTTGAATTTCAAAACGGGAGAGATCGTCTGGGGAGGCACCAAACTGCGTGGCGAAGGGAAAGGTTCCGCAGCCGTTTTGTACGTAGATGGCAAGTTAATCTTCCGTTACGAAAATGGTCTGGTCGTCCTGCTTGAAGCAACGCCGAAAGAATACCGCGTACTCGGAAAATTTGAACCGGAATTCCAAAAAGGAAAAAGCTGGGCACACCCTGTCATCTCCAATGGGAAACTGTATCTTCGCGAACAGAATAAATTGATGTGCTACGACTTGCGACCGTAGTTTTTTACGGAACAGGCGATCCGGGAGTTAACACCCCCCGGCTCGCCTAAATATCCCGGTCACTTTTTCGCATCATTTTTTTGATAATGTTTAGTAGCGGCCCCTATTTGGATCGCCTGTTTTCTAATCCGTAGGCAGCCAGAATTGCAATGACTGGAATTAGCGGGGCTCTCATGCGGGCGTTCGACCAGTAGAGCGAGTGAACAACCGAAAAGGTGATTATCATTGCCAACGCAGGCAACCATTTGTTGCGTTTACTTGCTGGTTGTCGCAACACGAAAATCAATCCTGCAAAAGCAAAAAGATAAACAGTCAGATAGAAAATGGCTGTGCCCCAATAGATAGCCGAATTCATTGAACGTGCCTGCGGACCAATCGGCACTGGTGACCAGAATCGAATTTCTCGAAGTAGAGACGCCCTGAGAAACATCAACGGTTCTGCCTGTATGTTTTTTATTACCCTATTGTATTGGGCGCGGTCGCGATCAAATTCTGAAACTAAGCCACGTTCATCAAGTTGCCGATTCAATTGATTGATCCAACTTGTCTGGCTGCAAGCATCTTCTGCGGCGTAATCTCCCCAGGTCGTGCCAAGCGGTTGACGAACGACCGCATCATAAAAAACCGGATTATTTCCAAGCAGCAGCGTGTATCCGCCATGCGTTGTCGTTAATTTGAAATGCCCAAATACCGCCAGGTTTCGGACTCCCCAGGGGAGCATTGTTACCATCGCGGAAGCTCCAACAAGAACAATGCAGAGTGTCGATTTGATCATACGGTCCAAGCGATTCATTCCTCTGAAATCGTTCACCAGATAAAGAATCCATAAAACAGGAAGCATCGGAAGCAGAGAAGGTCGGCAAAGAGATGCGATCCCGAATGCGAATCCGGTCAGCAGATAAGTGTTCCAGGAAGGTCGCTGATCGGCTCGACTCCAAAGCCAAAGCAACATCGTTGTCAGTACTGCAAAAATCACTTCTGTCATCGGCAGCGTTGTATACCTGAGAAGTATCGGATCGATGGCAACAAGCAGTCCTGCAAGCAACGCTCCGTTTTTTAAGCCGAGACGTTCCCCCAATTTCACTGTTGCCCAAATCGTCACGCCTCCGACAATAAGATGCAGAATCGCAATACCGATTGTCCCGAAAATCCCCGTAAAAAGAGCGAGTAATAACGGATACAACGGCGGTCGGAAGGCAGTCGGATGATCGGTTCCCAAAGTGCTGAACCCTGCCCCTTGCAACAGATTATTGGCTATTCCGAGATACGCATCACGGTCATCTGCGAATTCATCAAAGCGAATAACGATCAGCAACAAACGTAAAAGCAGTCCAGCCAGGATAAGATAACTCAATCGGTTTTGAAGATACTGCCTGATGTTGCTCATTCAATTTCCGAACGCGATGCAAGTAACTATTATGAATATGATCAATAAAATGCTGAGTAAAAGTGGCGAGATATTATTAACATGAAGAAGAAAGAAGTGAACCACGGAGACACGGAGAACACTGAGGCAAAGCAAAAAAGGTGTCTGTTTTTTGAAAAAGTGTTTCACGCAAAGAAAAGGGAAAAGAACTACTATTTCAAAAATTAAAATAGTAGATTGAATTTCAATACTTTGTAGACGATGTAGGAAATTCTTTTCTCAGTGACCTCTGCGTCTCTGTGGTTAGTTTAAATTTTCTTGTTTGGTTCCGGCTATGCCGGATTAGGATTAGAAAAGTGAAACACTTGTTGAGCCAGTTAGCTTTTTATCCGTGCAAAAATCTTTCCATTAAACGATGGCCT
>WFOZ01000584.1 GCA_015487825.1 Planctomycetaceae bacterium | reverse complement strand
GTTCCCAAGCAGGAGCTTGGGAACGAGTTGAACCTGGCGCTGTCCAGCTAGTTACATATGGTAAAGACTGTTATTCATAAATTCTATCATAAAAACTGTTCACAATCGGGAAAGTTGTACTGAAAGACAAGCAGTGATAAAGCAGGGCTTTTGCAGTTGTTATTATCGCAACATCAGATTCATAAAATGGGAGCAGATTAATGCTACGCCGCAGTTTTCTAAATAGTTCATTTATTGCAGGAGCCACCTGCATTGGTTTGCCTGTTGCGAATTTGCGAAAAGCGATTGCAAATGAAGCGACACAAGAGGCTGATTATCAGGTTTCAAGAAGTGTACCAACGAAGTTTTATGATGGCAAAAAATGCTGGTGCCACCCTCGTGCAGGAATTATTCCGGGGGCAGGTAAAGATGGCAGCCCGCGTGTCGTGCTGACAATGAATTCACTGACGGTTTCGGGAAGCGATGTGTTCGAAGGGTTGTTCGGGATGCTCACCGATGATCTCGGGAAAACATGGACTGAACCAGCCGAAATGAAAACACTGGCTCCACGATTTGAAACAATCGACGGACAAAAACGGCCTGTTGCAGTCAGCGATTTCTGGCCAACCTGGCACAAAAAATCCGGTACACTTCTGGGGACTGGCCACACGGTTGTTTATACGCCGGACTGGAAAGTAAGAAGCCCACGTCCCAGACATACTTCGTTTTCAGTTTACGATGCGAAGTCGAATCAGTGGGCAGCCTGGAAAAAATTGCAAATGCCCAACCGGGAAGAATTTTACAATGCGGGAGCAGGTTGCGTACAGCGATACGACGAATCGGATGGTTCTGTTTTACTCCCCATTTACTTTGAGCCGCCCGGTAAGAATTCGCGAGTTACTGTATTGCGATGCCAGTTTGACGGAAAGAATTTGACTTATCAACAACAGGGCAACGTCATTGCAGTGGAAGATAAAACACGAGGTATTGGCGAGCCATCCCTGACGAAATATCAGGAGAATTACTACTTGACAATTCGCCATGATAAAAGAGGCTACATCACAACAAGCAAAGATGGTCTACATTTTGCTCCACCAAAATCGTGGACTTTCGATAATGGTGAACCGCTCGGTAGTTACAACACGCAACAGCATTGGGTGACGCATGGTGATGCGCTCTATCTGGTTTATACTCGCAGTGGGGCAAAGAATGATCATGTCTTCCGACATCGGGCACCGTTGTTCATGGCACAAGTCGATCCGAAGCGATTGTGCGTTTTACGAAAAACCGAACAGATTCTCGTCCCCGAACGCGGTGCTCGACTCGGAAACTTCGGTACCACTTACATCAGCCCGCAAGAAAGCTGGGTGACGGTTTCAGAGTGGATGCAAACCTGGGGACCTGATTACGTTATGCCTGTCAACAACAAATACGGCAGTGATGGCAGCTTATGGATTGCAAAAATCCACTGGAAAAAACCGAACCGTCTGTGAACCGGTTATCTCTGGAAAAGCATTCCACAGGAAAAAGCTCATGAGCGTCTTTGAAGCGTAGGATGGTGTGCTTACACCCATCAAATAAGGTCTTGATCATGTGACATTACATCTCGTACACAGCTTGCAACCATGTTGTGATGAGGCATCTGTATTGCAATGGTTCAGTGATTTTTCTGCCGGGATTGAATAATGGGTTTTGTTGGGGTGTAACTTGTTTGTAGGGCATAAGTTATGGGTTATTGTCGTGCCGGAAAACTGCTGTCGCCTGAAACCGGTTTTCTGTGCTAGAATCCCGAGCGTTCTCGCTGGTTTCTCCGTTCCTCAGGGTTGTTTTGCGAGAACTTTTCGTATTTGAAGGATTCAAAACTGCGTATACCAACAAGGATGTACTACTTCTCTGATCTATGTTGACTATTTTTGAGCGTTACCTTTTCAGGCAGTTCCTTTATATCAACGCAATTTATTTTTGTGTGATTTTGGGTCTGTTTACCATTATTGACCTCTTCGACAATGTGGATGATTTTCTCGTTCACGGCGATGGAAATGGGGCATTCGGTATCGCTGCGCGGATTGTTCTGTATTACTCACGGCAGGGAATGCTGATTTTCGATACCGCTTCGATCCCTCTGATTGCGATTTCTGTTTTAACTGCCATTTTGCTTTTGAAAAAGAATGGTCAGGTGAAACCGTTTCTTTCTGCGGGCGTACCGACTTATCGGATAATTACACCGGCGTTATTATTAGGTGTTTCTGTAATGATGTGCGTGAAAATCGTGAACAGGGAAGTCTTTCTGAGTGATGCAGGCCATTATCAGCATGCCAGTCGGGGCAGTGCTGAAAAAACATTGCATCTGGTTGTCCCCAAGTATGATCACGCCTCGCAGATTCTCATCGATGGATGGGCGGTCTACCCTGAAGAAAAACGAATCGAGAAAACTGCTTTTCTGCTGCCTCCGGATATTGCAGGCAACGACATGATTAATCTTCAAGCGGCTGAGGCGAAGTTCTATCCTCAAAAAGGAAAATACCCTAGTGGCTGGTTACTCAAAGATGTGCATCCCCGACCCGAAACAATTCCATTGACACAAAAAGGGAAGAAGTACATAAAGCGTACAAGACAACCGGATAATGTTTATGTGGTGAGCGAGATTGGCCCCGATTTAATCTACAAAGCAAATGGTTCGAGTCGATTTTTGAGTACAACTCAGTTGGTCAGTCGGATTAACAGCCCGGCTATCGATGCTAATGCTGCTCGTGGTCTCGAATTCGATTTGCATATGCGACTTGTTGAACCAATTCTGGCTGGAATGATGATCGTGATTGCAATCCCGATTATTCTGGAACGTGAAAGCAGAGGCCTGATTCTCAGTGCGGGAAAATGTGGCTTCTGGCTTTTTATAATTCTGGCCAGCACTTACGTGGTTCGTTTTCTTCCTTCGTTACAAATTAGTGAACCAGTCCAGGCTGCCTGGTTGCCTCTGTTTTTTGTTGTTCCTTTTGCAATCTGGATGCTTGATACCGTAGAAACCTGAGTCCCCTCAAAATAGAAATTCAAATCTTCTATTTCACTATTGCCATATGGAGTAGTCCCGAAATAAGTTCCCGGATTTTGTAGGGTGCATCGTGACGCCCCCTGCAAAATGAACTCAATGAAATCGGGAAGTTATTTCAGGACTATCCACAAGTCTGTTCTGCAACAATTCAGTTCAATCAAATTCTAATAATTAAAATACATCACTAAGTTCTGTACAATGTCAGTTGTTACCTCAATAAAACACGAAAATCTTCAACCGCATCGGTCTTTTGGGATGCGGTTCCAACAGTCGCTTTTGGAATACCCTTTGTGGTGGTTTCTGGGAGCTGTGCTGATTGTTCGTACTGCGTTTATTCTGATTTCACCAGTCGATTTGATCGCAGATGAATCGTACTACTGGGACTGGTCCCGCCGGCTTGATATTGGTTATTACAGTAAACCGCCAATGATCGCCTGGATCAACTGGTTGTCGAGTTCCGTTTTGGGGGTCAACGAGTTTGCGGTTCGTTTTCCGGCGGCTTTGTTTGGAACGATAGGCTTAATCTGGGTCTTTCAACTTGGTGCCAAGCTGTTTTCTTTTCGAGTCGGGTTGTTCTCTGTTGTTCTGCTTTCTTTGACACCAGGGCAAACGGTAATGAGTTTTCTGATGACGATCGATGCTCCGTTTTTGTTTTTCTGGGTAGCAACCCTATACAGTTTCTGGATGTTAACCAGTGATAAGATTCCGAAATTCAGGTGGTGCGCATTAACTGCCCTCTGGCTGGGGCTGGGACTGCTTTCCAAGCAGACAATGCTCGGGTTTCTTCCGCTGGGTGGTCTGTTTCTACTTCTGACACCTTCCCGCAGACATTTATGTTATTCGCCTCGTGTGTGGGGAACCGCCCTGTTCGGTCTGCTGTTTTTGATACCGGTTCTCTATTGGAATTATCAGAACAACTGGATTACTTTTGAGCATACTGCCTCACATTTTCAGGAAACGTCAGTTGCTCTTTCAACCCGGCTGGCAAGATTTGGGGAATTCATTCTCGGCCAAATCGGAGTGGTCTCCCCGGTGTTGTGGTTTGCAGTGATGGCAACGCTTTTTGCTGCGTTTCGTCAGTTTCCCAGACTGTCTGATGCCGAACGGTACCTTCTCTGTTTTTCCGGAGTTCCGTTAGTGGCGATCATTATTCTCAGTGCTACACGCCGACTGGAGCCAAACTGGCCTGCAGCCTGTTATCCGGCTGGGGTTATTTTAGCCAGCTCGGTATTGTTAGGGCGTTCCACGATAACGGACCTGTTTAAGAATCGCGACCGTCTGATGAAATCGTGCTGGAGAACGGGACTGGCTTTCAGTCTGGCAACATATGCTGCGATTACGGTTGTGCCTTCATCTCCTTTGGCGGGAAGCCCGATTGATATCACAGCCCGGTTGCGTGGCTGGAAAGAGTTGGCTATTCGCTTTGATGAACTTCAAAAACAAAACGGGCTCTCTGATTTCAACAATAATAGACTCATCATTTCAACAGCAGGGCGTGACATCACTTCTGCTTTGGCATTTTATCTCCCCGACCAACCTCTGATTCCATTCTGGTCACAGGATGACGCAGGAATTCAATGCCAGTACGATCTCTGGGATCGACCTGATTTGAAGCAACACTCTGAAGCAATCATCGTGACAGAAGTCGATCCGGTATTGCCTGAATCACTGGATAAATCCTATGCACAATGGGATTCCCTAGGAATAATTTCTGTCAAGCTTGGAGGAGGGCGTATCAGAAAATACGAAGTTTTCCGAGCCTCAACGCCTCAGGATGAAAATATCCGCAGTTCTGTTGTCCCCATCGCCAGGAAACCTGTAGCAAGCGAAACACGAATTAAGTAAAAGTTTCTTTTATGTCTGATAATTATAGAGAACGATTTCAACACGCAGTCCGGTTGACTGCAGCCAGCTTTCCGTTTTATGTTCCGTTAGGGCTACTCTGTCTGGTTTCGATAATGTTACGATGGTCAAATATCGATATGCAGATTGTCTCCCGCTTTTATGATTTCCAGAGGAATGCGTGGCCACAGGCTGATGTAAACCCGTGGGAATTTATCGATGAGTGGTTTGTTTTCCCCGGAATCATTCTGGGAGTTGGTTCCATTATGATTGCCTGTTATGGGTTGATCCGGCGCAAGAGAAATCGCTGGACTCGTGGAGCATCTCTGATTGCGATTGTGTTGTTACTAGGGCCGGGCCTGCTGGTCAACGGCATCTTAAAACCTGCCTTCAGTCGCCCGCGCCCCCGGGAAATTGTACAGCTTGGTGGAGAACTGGAATATCAACCGATCTTTGGATTCGGAGAAGAGACAGATTTCAATGCTTCGTTCCCCTCGGGGCATGCGTCAATCGGTTTTTTCTTAATCGCTCCGGCTTTTTTATT
Organism: Planctomycetaceae bacterium; assembly: GCA_015487825.1. GTDB lineage: Bacteria > Planctomycetota > Planctomycetia > Planctomycetales > Planctomycetaceae > Rubinisphaera. Next base: position 902 of record WFOZ01000584.1, on the reverse strand, counting down.
CCGTAGAAAGCATCGAATCCGACTTTTAATTTTTATGGCAGGTTTTCTGTTCGGCAGCACAATGGCTTTATCGCGAATCGTTCAGGGAGGCCATTATCTCAGCGATGTTATCTGGTCTTTGGCAATCATCTACTTCACAGCCTGGATAACACATGCGATGCTGCTTGCTGATGATTTGAAAACAGAAACCGGCGACAATAAAGGCAGACTAAAATTTTCGCCTACAGAACGCTGCCGCAAGACAATATCGCCAGAAAAATTCGCTGCCTGAATGTTTAAGTTATTTTCAGGTATATTCTCTACCTGATTCAGTATTATTGCATCCTCGATGTGTAGAGTGGCCTGACTGCAGCCATCAAAAACGGTCTCCATTTCGCGATCTCAATTCCGGATAGTCTCAGTCCGGATCAACGCGCTGCTCCTTGACATCCACTGCACATCCTATTACCTTTGGCGAATCTGCACGTACGTGTAGACGTTGTTTTTGCACATATCAGATCACTAAGTTACAAAACAAAAGAGGATGAGAAATGCTCAGTTTTAATTCTGTCTTTACTTTGGCGCAAGAAGGTAATGGTATAGGCGAAGTGGTTTTTCTGATTGTCTATATAGGGTTAATTGGTCTTGTATTAGCAGGAGTCTGGAAGACATTGGTAAAGGCAGGGCAACCCGGCTGGGCCTGTATCGTCCCCTTCTACAATGCTATAGTCCTGCTCCGCATTGCCGATAAGCCAGCCTGGTGGCTTATCCTGATGTTTATTCCCTTCGTTAACATTATTGTTTCAATTATTGTCTTCATCAGTATTGCAGAACATTTTGGAAAGGGAGCTGGCTTCGGGTTAGGCTTGGCATTTCTTGGCTTTATCTTCTTCCCGATACTCGGATTCGGTGACGCTCAATAC
>WFOZ01000583.1 GCA_015487825.1 Planctomycetaceae bacterium | reverse complement strand
AGACCGCTCACGTAACAATCAGACACAATACCAGAAATACTGCAGATTGCGAGCAGGATTCATGCCGGAATAAAAAGTGAAGCCGTGCAGCACAACCGGTTCATTCTGATAGCCGTAACCAAAGAATGAATCGGCAAGACGTAAGACGGTTTCCTCAAAGCATCCAGGTAAAACAGAATCGACTTCAACAGCTTCGCAAAGCCATCGTACGGGAAATCTATTGATAAATTGTGCACGTTTCTAAATTAATTTGCTGTTAGCAGCACAGAACTCCTGTCTCAATCCGACAGGGTCCATCGTATTCAGCTCAAATTACGATACAATCCGACTGTTGACTGAGGATTAATACCGGAAAACGGTGCTGCCTACCTGATAATGGTCCCTTTTGACAGGAAATTCTGGCCGATTGAAGGATTCTGGAGTGAGATTGTTGACCGGAAGGAAATAGTGTGGATAAACTGTACCGTTTACATTATGTGGTGAAATATTGGTGTTTTCCTCACTCGTTGGGGTCCGGCTATTCACATTAATACAGTTTATTATGATAGCCAAACTCCAAAGTGGCTGGTTTACCGCAACCTAACGGAGGTAATTGAGGCTTCATCACCAATGTACGCAAAAGGCACACATACGAAGGTGAAAAACTCCAGGTCAGCCTTCTTGTAAATTTGCGAGAAACGCAAAAATATCAACTGTTAACAACACTAACTAACCGCTCAGGAAATTAAAGAGAACTGTCTCTGAAGTTTCTCTGGTAACAGGAATGATTCTTTGAGAGCCATTATCAGCGACATCCACGGAAACCTGGAAGCCTTGGAGGCGGTCCTGGAAGATATTCAGGCTCAGGGAATTGAAAAAATCTACTGTCTGGGCGATGTCATCGGTTACGGGCCGAATCCGCAGGAGTGCATTGATCTGGTCATCGAGGAAGCTGAAGTCACTATTCTGGGTAATCATGACCAGGCAACCCTGTTCGACCCCGAAGGCTTTAACGCTGGAGCAGAGCGAGCCATTTTCTGGACAAGAAAGCAGCTTGAGACAGGCAACTCTGCTAATAACGAACGTCGCTGGGAATTCCTGGGAGAGCTTCCCCGCATACGCCGCGAAGAAAGCCTGATGTTCGTACACGGTTCTGCCCGCAACCCGTTGAATGAATATGTTTTCCCGGAAGATGTTTTTAACCAACGCAAGATGGAACGCATTTTCAGCCTGGTAGGGAATTACTGTTTTCAGGGACATACACACATTCCCTGTGTTTTTACCGAAAGTCTGAACAAACTGCTTCCAGAGGAAATCGATTACCGATATGAACTGGGAGATGAAAAAACCCTGATCAATGTCGGTTCGGTCGGTCAACCACGCGATGGCGACAACCGGGCTTCCTATGTTGTTTTGGATGAGAACATCGTCCACTTCAAGCGGGTTGATTACGATTTTAACAAAACAGCTGAGAAGATTTATAATATTCCAGAGCTGGATAATTTCCTGGGAGATCGCATTAAAGAAGGGCGTTAACGCTTTTTCTTCTCTTTTTTGCAACAGATGAGCCAGGAGCGTGAACCCTCTGGCGGAATGGCTCGTTCTCTGGAATTCCCCGTAACCTGCGACATCATCGCATTCACTTCAATTACTGATCTGCCCAACAGGCAAGCGAGATACCATTTCGATGGACCAGCAAAAACGAATGTTTCTGTTTTTATTGTTCTCTTTCAGCGTCATGTTTTTATGGCTCAATGTAGGGATTCAATTCTTCTATCCTGATTTCGGAAAAATTCCCCCCAAACAAAAGGTAGAAGTTTTAGAAAATAAAGAAAAAAAAGATTCTCCAGAAGGTGACTCGAAAAACGAGCCCGCCGAAGTAACCGAAAAAACAGAAAAGGCCACAGGGAAAGAAAACGAAAAAGCAGCCGACAATAAACAGGTGGAATTGAAACTCCCTGACTTCCCTCGTAGAAAAATCACTCTCGGCAATGGAAAAGCAGATTCAAAACACTTTATCACAGCCGAATTCAGCAGTCGCGGTGCAGTCCTGACAGCTTTGTGGCTCAACGATAAACGATACCCTGCGCTACATGATCGCAGTCAACCGCTTCAACTTCTGGGAGAAGTTCCGGGAAGTTCCCGGCTCAGTTTTGACATGCGGGTTAAAGCAATCGACAGGGAACTTTCGAAACTGGAGCGGGGATTGAACCTGGAATTGGTCGACTGGGAAGTTGACGAAAAAACGCTTAGCCCATCTCACGTAACTTTTCGCTACCCCTCGCCTGACGGTCGTCTGGAATTATTGAAGACTTATGAGTTGCTTGAGGGAGACCTGAAGCGGAAAGATTCTGATCCGAACGGCTATTGCCTGAATGTCTCTTTACAGTTCCGAAACCTGTCGGACAGTAGCATCGAATTGGAATACGCTCTCCAGGGCCCGGTTGGCATTCCGTTGGAAAATGCTGAAAACACCCGTCGCTATCTGGCAATTCAAGCAGGTTTTCTGAAGGAAGGGGAAATATCTCACAAAAAAGTATCCGGCAAAGAAGTTGCAGAACAGATTGAAGAGAATAGTCCAGAACCTTTCCAGGCACCGATTAAATATGTCGGCGTTGATGGACAGTACTTCGCGGCCCTGTTAATTCCGGAAAAGAATCAGGAAAAAACAAACTGGCTCGCTAAAATTCACCCGTTGTTATTGAAAAAACATAAAGAACCGCAGAAGAGTTTGATCAGTATTCAACTGGAATCTAACCCGGTTTTAATTGCTGCAGGGCAAACAGAAACACAAACCTACAAACTGTTTGCTGGCCCCAAACGTGATGCCTTGTTGAGACCATTCGAAGCAGATGGAATTGTTGAGTACGGCTGGTTCGGGTCTATCAGTAAAATCATGCTTGCCATCATGATGTTCTTCCATTCAACACTGTATGCCCCTTACGGTCTGGCAATTATCATGCTAACGATTCTGGTTCGTGGGCTGATGTTCCCGATTTCCCGAAAGCATGCCAAGTCGGCCAAAAAAATGAAGGATATGCAGCCTAAGTTTGAGGCAATTAAGAAAAAATATGCAGACCCGAAAGATAAAGAAAAGCTTGCCAAGGCTCAAATGGAATTGATGAAGGAAAGTGGTTTCTTCAGCGGTTGCCTGCCAATGCTGCTGCAGCTTCCAATTTTCATTGGGTTATACCAGGCGTTATACACATCGGTCGATTTACGAATGGCTCCGTTTTTATGGATTGAGAATCTGGCTGCTCCCGATCATCTGCTTCACTTGCCATTTCGAATTCCCTGGCTCGGAGAATACCTTAACCTGTTACCTTTAATAACCGTCGGTCTGTTCGTGGTTCAGCAAAAATTATTTGCCCCACCACCAGCCAACGAAGAACAGGCGATGCAGCAGAAGATGATGAGCTATATGATGATCTTCATCGGATTTATGTTCTACCGGGTTCCCGCAGGTCTGTGCGTCTACTTTATCGCCTCTTCGATGTGGGCCATTGCAGAACGAAAAATGCTGGATGTCAACGGACCTTCTTCTGACAAACCAGACAGCGAACCACCTCCGGCTACCAAAGAGAACAAAAAACCTGATCCTCAACCACCCAAGGAATCGGGCTGGCTCCAGAAAAAACTGGAAGCACTCGATGCAGCTGCAAACCCAACCAAACAAGCCGAAAAACTCAAACCGAATCCCTCCAAGAAATCCGGTAAACCTGGTAAGCGTAAGAAAAAGTAAAGTAGAGGTAACTATTCAGTGGTAATTGGCATGTTTGGTTATTGCAGAAATTAAGGGTGT
>WFOZ01000582.1 GCA_015487825.1 Planctomycetaceae bacterium | reverse complement strand
TTTCGAGAGTCAAAAACGAGTGATCTGGCCGATGTCATCATTAGCGAATACTGGAAATTAAAAATTCCTGAACAGCCGGTAGAGAAGAAGAAAACCGATAACAAAAAATCGGCCTCTAAAAAGAATAGAGCCACTAAGCTACTTTCTTCTATTTCGGTTGATGCCCGGATGCAATCCAACGCTCCGCTGTTTCTAAGACGATATGTCGGACGCGGGCAGGTGCTTGTCAGCGCCATTTCCTTTGACGGGATTGGTAACGATTTAATCAGACAGCGGGCTTATGTCCCTTTTTTGCACGAACTTGTCATGGAATTGTCAGAAACCGCTTCCAGTCGAAACGTCGAACTGAACCACCCACTGATTCTGCGATCTTTGCCTTGCCAGCCATTAAAAATCAAAGTTACCGGCCCCAGTGAACGTCTTCTTTTTTCTCAAAGAACAGGCAGCAGAAATCGTATTCAATGGATCTTGCCCCCACCAAGACTTTCGGGGATTTACACTTTCCACCCAGGTTGCATGGTAACTAACTTTGCGAAACAGCAGGTTCCACTTGAAATCCCTTTCAGTGTCTATGCACCGAGAAGCGAATCGAATCTTGATCGATTGAATGAAACAGACTGCGAGAATCTGGAGAAATCTTACAAAATATATTGGCAGCGAAATTCCGAAGAGATGCTCGCATCGCTGGCTGATGCGAGTGGTGGGATAGAAATCTGGCCGCTGCTGCTGTTGTTGTTCATTGCGATGTTGGTTGTCGAATTGCTTATGACCAGAAAACTGGTCCAGGGAGGACACCACCAAATGGATACCGAGCCGTTTGCAGCAACCCCTGCAGCAGACTGAATAAATCAGAAAGCGTTTGTTTGCCGAGGTTGCTCCACACGCGAAGCGTCTGGGCGGCGTAGGCACAAGAAGCCGGGAATGCGCTCTGCTATGCCCAAACCATTTACAGACGTAATAGTTGTTTTGAGAGTCTTGTTGTAAATGAAATCTCTTTCCCTGCTTCCTGTTGCTTCGTAATTCAGACGCAGACGTCCGAGCTATCCCGCTATTGCTGATGGCTATGACGAAACGACTTCTTTTTTATCGAAGACAACCTCAATCAGAGTTGTTACACCTCGTTTCGAATCCGGGTTATACCCTTTGCGGAACTGTACTCGCCAAGTGATTTTCCCGTCCATCTCGTCGTAGGCTTCTTCGGAAGAAGGAAGGTAAATTTCGAGTGTTTGTCCGGGAGGTACCAGTGGATCGTCTTCAATTCCTGCAAAATCCCAATCGCCGACCATTTCCAGATCGTATAGTAAACTTGTTTTTTTCAGATCACCCTTTGCGCGGGAAGGGCAGAGAAACTGATTGGAACGCATGAACTCCCGTTGTTTAGGATCGACAATTCGCATCAACATCAGTTTGCGATCCAGAGGGGCAAACTTTTGGTCTTTGGAAACATTTTCAAACTTCAACCAGAGCTTCATGGCTGGTTTACTGGCAGCTCTGGTTTTTGTTGGGTCTTGCGAGTAATGCACAAATTGAATCGGTTCGTAAACCACTTTTGTCGGCGTAACCAATACATTCCCGAAACGACGGGATTGACCAAGTTTTAAGGTATGTCCGCGAGGGAGACCGGCTGCTTCAGGAACCAGACGGTAGGCAATTTCATCATCTTTCATTGGTGGTTTAAGATCCGGGAGACTTTCCAGATCGTGCGGTTTGGCCTGTAAAGATTGCATGATCAATATCACGCAGACCAGCGTAATGGCACTGGCATAACTGAGTACGATCATATACTTACGTTTTGAGACAACCGGTTCCTGAACAGAAGTTGTGACCGGAGCGTTTACTACTGAAGTCGTTGCAGCGACAGCAGGAGGTGATCCGGTGAGCGGTACGCTCGAAGCCGGAACATCCTTCTCGGTGGTTTCAGGTAGTTCAGAATTTTCAGCAACAGCCGATGCCTTATTTGAAGAGTTGCAATCCTCATCTGTGGTCTGCTCATCAGAATCAGAACTCGTCTGTTCTAACTGCTCAGGTTCATCTTCAGCGGATTGTTCCTGCTCATCTGTCAGATGCGTATCTTCTCCAGTGAGATTCAATAAACTTTCTTTGTTTGAATCATCATCAGTTCCCAAAGCTGCAGCAAAACGCATGCTGCTGTCGTAGCGATCCTCTAGCGTTTCAGGCTCATCCATCCAGGCCGGTTGCGACTGCTTCGTAGAAGATTCTGCCGGCTTTTCAGGTTCGCTCTGTTCTGGCTCCGTTTCAGACTTCGCTTCCTCTTTATCCAGAATTGCAGAATCGGACGTTTTTTTCAGCTCATTCAAAAAACCGAATTCAGGATTTTCATTTTCCGACATCTAAACGATACTCCGCCAGCATGGATTAAGAATTTCTATGTGGGTAAGGGAACCTGTACTACTAAGGGGCGCTCGAACAATACCTGTCCGTTTTCAATTATATTGTTTGGCCTTCAGCCAAGAAAACGGAACATCGAAGTTACGACAGTTATTGTTCGAGCGATCCTAACGGATAATTTCTTTACGACTTGCGTTACTTTCTAAAGTTTCCCTATGGTTACGTCTGCTAAACAAACCAGTCGTTCCAGGGTAATTGTATTCACTGGAATTCATTCTGTGTAGGGAAGCAGCTTTCATTAAATAACGAAGTCCACTCGAATTCAATGTTATTATTTTCGTATACATGTGCCCCTTGTGGACGGAAGGGTACTGCCTTGAGGATGGGGACATCAGTTCGCAAGCGGAGATCGGCAAGGTTAAAGGATGCGGATCTGTCTGTTTTCGGAGAAGTCTGATTGAGAACAACCCCTGCAACAGACAGCCCTCTCTGTCGGGCAGCTTCAATAGTCAGCAGCGTATGATTGATCGTCCCCAGCCCGGCATCTGCGATGATTAGCAGGGGGTATCCAATTTGAACTGCAAGATCGGCGACCAGAAAGTGCTGGGAAACAGGCGAGAGTAATCCTCCCACGCCTTCCACCAGTAAATAGTCAACGCGATTGACCCACCACTTCCAACCGTTGATAAGAAGCGATTCGTCAACTGAGCGCGACTCCATTTTTGCAGCACGATCCGGGGCAAGCGGTAAATCAAAAGTTTGCGGGCAGATTCGCTCCGATGACTCTTCGGACTGAGTCGCTTTGCGAAGCTGCTCTACGTCTCCCCAGGTTTTCTTGCCGGCTGTATTAACGAGCGAGCCTGAACAGGCAGGTTTGTAGGCTCCCACAGATTTTCCCTGCTGCACCAGTTCACGAAGGATGTGACAGGAAACGTAAGTTTTACCGATGTCAGTATCGGTCCCGGTGACGAAAAGACCTTTGGTTGCCATGTGTGCTAAACCCGGTTTGTCTACGAACTGCTTTGCTCGGGCGCTGACTCGACTGAAGCACTTGCGGGTTCAGTCTGATCTCCCTGCTTTTTAGGAGGATGCCCATGTGGCGTGTTCGCTGCAACAAGAACAACTCCCACAACAACAGCGACCATTCCGACCCACAGCATTGGATTCACTTTTGACATATCTTTTAATTCAATGACTGAAACAATTGCAGTAACAGTAACAGCTCCTCCGAAAACAATCGGCATCACAAACAACGGCTTCCCTCCACTAAGCATGGCCGATGTTAAACTGAACGCACCGATTGCTCCTAACGAACCTGCTAAAAAACCCCAGGTCATGGCAGGAGTTTGAGTTCCTGTATAAGTGAAGCTATCTCCTTTCAGCATCATCCCCACCAGCCCGCCCACGCATGCCCAGACAAGATAAGCAATCCCAATAAAAACGTAAGGCTTGAAGGCACTCCATTCGCCGGTTGAACTGCGAGCGTGTTGAATCGTCGGACCATACAGCCCCCAACACAAAGCGGTGCCACAAGCAAACAATATCGGAATCAGCATTTTCATAAATAGACTTCCAGTTCTGAACGATCAATTTATCGACCCAACTCCAGGCTTTTGCCCGAGAAGGTGTTTCGCATTCTGTTGTTCCTGTATAACAATATCACAGCCCGAGTTTCAAACGAGAGACCTCTTTTTGACCGCTACATGTTAAATCCTGACAAAAAAAATCCCTGTTCAATCAGAGTGACTGAACAGGGACAAGTTTGTCCGATACGATTCGAAGAGTTTTAGGTTGTCACTTTTTCAGATTCGGGAACAAAGGTCGTCATCGGTTCCGCGACTTTGCGATATCCCATATCTTTGAGAACTTCGAGGACTTCACTCCAGGTTGGAAACTGGCGGCCGCTTCGCCGTTTGTAGTTATCCATCGCTTTCATGAAATCTACTTCGTCTCCCGAATAATCCCGTTCGCATGTCGTGGGATCAATCTGTCTGCGGCGTTCCACCTTTCGCCGCTCACCTTGCTCAGCGATCACTTTTTCGCTGCTGTCCACTCTTTTTCCAGCCATCGCTCGTCGAACGCTAGTGCGACGATCAACTATCAGCTCTTCGCAAATATCCATGTCTTGCAACTTCCTTCCACCTCAATGTGGCCCAAAGAATAAAACCTACTTTTTGCCGGGTGACAATCAAAACCTGTGCCAACTGACAATACGCCGTCTGAAGTCTCCCACATTTTTGTAAGATCGGCAAAAAAAGCAGGTGGTATCGGTGGGAGAAAACAGAAAGTGAGCGTAAATCCTTCCGATTATCCCGATTACAAGGCGAGGTGTTACCTCACGATTAGAATACTGTTTCTCAAAGCTACATCTGGTCAGACAGGATTACCCGAGGGTTAACATTCTCGGTTCGCCAGTCTTGGACTGCTCGGTTTGTTTTACCAACTGAGCCATTTCCCATGCGGTTACGTAGTGGTAACGGATATTCGGATTGTGACGGGCGTAATCGGCAAGCTGTTGATGAAACTGCAGCATCTGTGAACCGAGCAGCATGTCGATATTTCCCTGTTTGCAGCCATGTGTATGAAGCTTAATAAACTTCCGGTTCGGTTTGCCCTGGACATGCACGTTCGCTTTTATCCAGAGTTTCAATCGTTCAATCGAGGGGGGACGCGTGCCGTGTAGATCACCATTTTCGATGCGAGGGAAGATCCCCCATTTGGGGGGCGACCAACTTGGCACAAGCGGTCCCTGAATCATCAGCAAACTTTCGGAAGGTGGCGTCTTCCCCACAACCGCGCGTTGTCCCACAT
>WFOZ01000581.1 GCA_015487825.1 Planctomycetaceae bacterium | reverse complement strand
GCCAGGACCAGGCCAGCTGTTTCTGTTCGCAAAATATTGGGCGAACAGCAAATTGGAATGGCGTGATGTTTTTTGAGCAAATCAATTTCATCATCGCTCAGTCCCGCTTCCGGTCCGACAATCAATAAAAGTGACGTGACATTTTCATCCATACATTTTTGCAGCTGATACGGGGATGAAATATCTCCATGAGGATGCCCCATGAGAATCTGTGCCGATTTTGTTTTGAAGTCATGACACAAATCAGGCAGCCTCAGTTGTTCAGAAATTTCCATCAGGCAATTTCTGCCCGATTGCTTACAGGCTTCAATGACATACTGTCGGTGTTTTTCCAGTTTCGTCTCGCGCGGCAAAACAACTGAGTGCTCGGTTATTAATGGAATGAAACGGGCCACTCCGATTTCGGTTGCCTTCTCGATAAGCCACCGAAAGCGATCTCCTTTGGGAACCGCACTGGCAAGAATGACTTCGGGAACCGTTGTCTGTTGCTGGCAACTGCGAGCAGGATGCTCAACCTGCAAAACAACAGATTTCCTGCTCAATTCAACAACTTTCGCGTGAACTGCATTTCCACGGCCATCGAATAATTCAACACGTTCGCCCAATCGGGCGCGTTTAACATTGATCAGGTGATGTGCCTGTAAACCAGACAGTTCCACATTGCCTGGCTGGAGCGTTCCGTCATAATAATAGCGACTGACCATGGGCCGGTTCTCTTTCAATTCTTTTCAACTCCTGGCTGTCATTGACTTGCCTGATCCGGAACAACGGGCATAATGAGCAGCGTGCTTACTCTTTGTAGAGAAGCTCTGAACTCAGAAAACCCAGCACGGCTGGTTCATTCTGATAGCCGTAACCAAACTGATATTTTTCCAAAGTTTGCGAGCCGTTCGCAAATTTTTACCGCCAGCAATACGGATATCTTTGTCTGCTTTGTTTGATTTATTCGAACATGCTTTGGTAAAGGGAGTCAGATTTTTTTCTGCTGTTCAAATCATTGAACGGTACAAATCTCTGTACCAGGTTCTTTCAGTTTCTTTTTTGGCTCCCCGGATAAAAGTGAGCTGAATAAAATTGTACTGAAATATTTATCTGCAACAAACTGATTGAGGAGAGTGTTAATGTCTGAAGCGAAACTTGTGGTAAAAGAAGATGGTCCGATTCTTGTCTCTGGCGATTTCTCTCTTTGCGATGGAGAAGGGAATCCGATTGAGACCGGTGGAAAAGCTACGATTGCTTTATGTGCATGCGGTCGCACAGAAAGCGGTCCGTTCTGTGACGGCAAACATAAACAGTGCGATTAACCCGGTGGAGATTGAGGTTTGAGCAAATTTTAAAAGTTTCCCGTGGCGAGGGCTATCATAACAAGCCAGCCGTGCCGGAAAACATAGCGACAGGGCGGTAGAGCCACAGGAAACTTCGGAATAGAGGTTCGAGTCCGTCGAATCGATGGATCTATCAGGGAGAAAGGTATCTAAGCAAACCACATGAGCATTGACCAGTTTACATGGATGAACCGTGGGGCAGGAGTGCCCCCTCGATCCGTTTCCGGCTTTCGGGCTGAAACGAAAGTAACTGGTTTTTCCGGAATGCTGGAATGTGGCGACTTCGTTATTTCCGATGAGCTGGGAACTCTTTATCGGCTTGATTCGCTGTTGAATGTTTCCTTGTTGACGAGACTGCAGGAACCACTGAAGCAACTCTGCTGGAGTGCAACCGGAAATGCAGGTTCTGCCCTGAGTGGAAAAAACACGATCACCCGTATCGATGAAAAACTAAAAGTAATCTGGTCAGTCGAAGTCCCTTTCACCTGCTCCGTCATAGCGATTGATCCATATGGCCTTTTTACTCTCGTTGCTTCGGCAGAAGGAGGCGCCATTGTATTCGATGATCGGGGTAAACGGGCAGCAACCGTTGAAACAACTCGCCCTCTGGCATATGCCCAATTTCTTGTTGAGGAACCGGTGATCATCGCGGCTGCAGAGCATGGTCTTCTGGGCGCCTATGGTGTGTCCGGCGAAAAGATCTGGGAGCAGCCTTTATGGTCGAATGTGGGTGATTTATCGATCACACAGAATGAAATCAACATCCACCTTGCGGCACTTAATCACGGCATCAAGGTCTATAACGGACAGGGCGAGAACACAACCGGATACATACTTGAAGGGACAGTCAATCGTATATCGACCAGTTATCGAGGCCAGCAGATATTGGCCTCAACGGTCGAAAACCAGATATATCGACTCGACCACGATGGAGAGATGCTCTGGGCCGCCCGACCGGAATCAGCCGTCACTCATCTTTACTCGCATCCATTGGGAAAACAGGGAGTAGCCGTCTTTGAAGATAACCAGGTTCTGTTGATGAAATGGTAAAAGCAGAGGTTGAGGTTATGCTTCAACTGAAAACAATGCCCCGGTTCGGATGATTCATCAGCCGTTGGGAACTGGCCGCGATTTCTCTAATCATCACATGAACCAGGCGCTAACGCGTTCCGGCTGATTTGAGCGGTGTTTTAGGTGAAATGGCCCTAAGCTCTTTTGTACCAGCACGTTTTACTTTTTGTAGACTTCATCGGGATCAAAAGTTTTTTCCGACTCGGCCAGCTTCAAAGCAACAGGGGCATCGCTATTCAGGCTGTCGCGATCAACGGCTCGATAAAAGCAACTGCGATATCCAACATGACAGGCACCGCCACCGAGTTGTTCCACGCGCAACCAGAGGGCATCCTGGTCACAATCGATACGTATCTCTTTCACTTTCTGGACATGCCCGCTGGTGGCTCCTTTGTGCCAGATTTCCTGTCGGGATCTGCTGTAGTAAACGGCTTCACCAATCGCTATTGTTTGTTTCAACGCCTCTTCATTCATGTAGGCAACCATTAACAGTTCGCCTGTTTTGTAGTCCGTTGCTATGGCTGGCATCAAGCCGTGCGCATCAAATTTGGGGGCCAGCTGCACCCCTTGCTCCAATTCTGTTTTGTCACCACGTTTTGCAAATTGAACCTGTAGATCTGCCATTTCATTCTCCGGAATTGTCGCAATGCTATTCGATCACCTCAAACGCATTGATAAAATGTTTCAGTTCCTGTTTGCCTTCTGAATTCTTCCAGACGATGGTCACCACGTCAAACCGGGCAGCATGCTCGAACAATTTTTTTGTTTTAAGAAACGCCGTTGCGGCTCGTGACAGTTTTCTTTGCTTGATAAAGGAAACGGTTTCGACCGGTTCGCCATGTTCATTGCCGGATCGCGTCCTGACTTCCACGAAAACGATGGTCTGCTTTTGCCTGAGGATCAGATCGATCTCACCAAACCGATTACTGACATTTTTTGCCAGGAATTTCATCCCCTGTTTTTTCAAATACTGAAGAGCAATCCGCTCTCCTCTCTGCCCCAGAGAGCTCGATCTTTCCCGGTGGGAAAAAGGGAGGCAGTCAAGCAATCGTTCTAGGAAATGCGAAAAGGCAATAGCTTCTCATCCGAATTCCAGAGTG
>WFOZ01000580.1 GCA_015487825.1 Planctomycetaceae bacterium | reverse complement strand
ATGTAAATAACATAATTACAGTCAAAGGCTTTTCCAATTTCTTCAGCTTTGTCCCAGTCAGGATTCTGATTTAGCCAGGCCTTGACCTGATCAGGGTTGACGACATTGATCTCATGTTCGGCCAGACGAAAGGAGACATATTTAGCAAGATCGTGATCGATTTTAGGAAAATCCCATTTCAACTCTGTTGGTGCAAAAGCAACCACACAAACTGATACTTCTTTTTCTGCCATCGATTGATTGGTCATCACATCGAAATCCGGTTCAATGCTTGGCGGTCCACCAATCAGGTATCATAAAAGAATCGCATAGTTGCAACCGGTCATTGACAGACAGATCGTAGCCATCGCAACAAATGCTGCAAATCGTACCGGGAGTTGAGTGGCTTGTCCAAAATTCATCGTATTATTTCCTGTTGAGGAATTATTTTATTGAGTAACTTACCAGCGAAATGCGACATCAAACCGGTAAGGCTTTTTTACCAGCAGGACTTCAGAAAATAGAGGCAAAAGTATTTATAATCAATAAACAGTCTAATTCTTTACGTGTATTACAAATTTCTAAAAATCCATCAGGGTTCGGCTTCTGTGTCTATGAAATATCAATCGACAGCCTCACCTGCCCGGTAGTCATAAAACAGACGAGCGAGTTCATCAGAAATTTTCTTCGTGAATTTTTCTGCAAAAGCTCGCTGCGACATGCTATCTGAAGAGATCGGGTAGTGATTGGGATAGGTTGAAGAATATTCATATTCGAAAACAAGGAACGCACCCCTTTGATCGCCTACGACACGCGAAGCATAAACCTTTACATGACCATGTGCCTTGCCGCGATAAAAACCGACACTGTTTTCTTCTTTATAGGAAATGGAATCCAGATCGAAATGGATGATGTAATCGGTATCGAATTCCTGTGCTATTTCAGAGGGTTCTTCCCAAAGCCCACCAATGCGTCCAAGCCAGTTATCGACTTTGCCCGGATTAATACACTTAATTTCTTTTCTGAGAAAACGGCGGTAAACAGCTTCAGTAATATCGCGATCAACCGCAGAGTTTTCCATGCGAAGAAACTCAGGTGTTGTACTGATAACTAGAACTGTCTTTTCATCCTCAATTAAATCAACACCCGTACGCTGATGGAATAAAGAGGGAATTTTGGGATCCCCCATAAAAGCCTTGCCCGCCATCACCAACAGCGAACAACCCGGTTGCGTGAGCAGCAAACAGGCAAAAAGTATGCAACTAACTACGCTACGATGAAAAAGCGTACGCCCCATTGAAGAACTGCGATCAGAAAATAAATACTGCTTAAAATGACGGCCCACAGTAAAGGCCTGTTTGTAAACAGGCTGCGATTCCACAGGCTCAACGTCAAAGTCCAGGGAATAAGGAAAGCACATATCGTTGCCAGATATAGCCCTGCAGGATTGGCACTTGCAGATTGTAGAAACTCCCCGCGAACAAACCAGCTGAAGCTGGTCGTCATCCCGCAACTCGGGCAGGGGATTCCGAACAGAACTTGAATCGAGCACGGAGGTAACCCTAATTGTTGATGGGTTCCGTAGCCACGTGGTGAAGGACTGAGATTGGCTGCCAGCAGAAAGCCAGCCAGCAAAAACAGACACAACGCGCCTGACAGAATACGAATGGAAAGTGGAAATTGTGGCTCTGCGACAATGGTAGGATGTGGTTTTGCAGAACCGGTAGGAGTGGGAGTTATATCGCTGGAGTCGAATTGTGGCAAAGATATTTCCAAATCACTGTTTTCGGGCATTCCCTGTGTCATAATTACAATATCGGATGAATCAGGCCCAGCACGCCCGAGCCTGTTTTTCAAAGATAACAACGGCAATGAGAAACAGAATTTACAGGTAACTATTCAGTAATGTTTGGTTTTGCAGGAATTTATGTTGCCTGTAGGGTCCGCTATTACGGACCACCGCATAAAATAGGAGGTTCCACTTCCCAGCGTGGTCCGCAATAGCGGACCCTACCGCTGGAGACAACTCGCTGAGTAGTTACATTTACAGATTTATTTTGGGTTCCCTCTCTGCACGCCGATCTGTGCTACTAACGAAGTTGTTCTTGACGGTTCACAAATCGTCCAATATCTTTCCCGAACGATGGCTTTCCAAAGCCATCGAAATTGGTCCTGCAATATCAGGACGGTTGAGGAAAACCTCGTACATCCTGCCAATTTTTATTTGGTTGTGGCTGCGCCGTGCCGAGCTCATCCGTGGCTGAGTGGAGCACATGCAGCTGGCCTGATTGTGAATCCTATTTCTTCTCTGAAGATTCAGCAGCTTTTGCAGACCCCGGTTTATCATCAGATTTTTTATCTGCAGCAGGTTTGGGTTCTGCCTTCGGCTTCGGATCAGTTTTGGGAGCCTGTTTGGCAGCAGGCTTTTCAGCGGCTTTGTCAGCTGGTTTTGCTTCCGGTTTCTCTTTTTCAGATTTAGTTGCTGTTTCTTTAGGAGTTTCTTTTTTGTCGCTCTTTTTATCGCCTTCTGTTTTGATTTCCGGAAGTTTTAATTTTGACTTTACCTGAGGAGGATTCAGAGGGGCAATATTCGGCTGTTGCAAATCCGGGAGTTTTGTCCCTGGAGAGGCTGGAGAACCTTCAACCGTGGGCAGACCACTGGACTTCCCCTGTGTCTCTTTCATCCGCTCAACAACAAGATCAGTAATGTTAATAGCGGTATCAAAAGCAATAAGGCTTGGGTTTTCAATAATGACAATGGAATAGCCATGCTCTTTTGCTATTTCCAGCGATATCGGACTGACCAACTCTCGGAATTTAATGCTTAACTCCTGCTGAAAACTGGCAAGATTTTCTCTGGCCTTGGCCTGAGCCTGTCTGGATTGGACGCTCAGATTTTGAAAGGTCCGCTCCAGTTGCTTAGCCTGTTCCTCGGTTGGTTTTTCGCCAACTTTCTCCTGCTCCGCTTTCCAGGTAGCTTGTATTTTTGACTGGTAATCGGCAAGGTCTTCATTGATCTGCTTGTTGCGTTCCTGCATTGCCTTTTGCATATTGAGATCTGCCCCTGTCATCATGGCAACCGTCTCGATATTCAGAACTGCAACAGCCTTGCTGGTCGTTTTGGTTTCACCACACCCTGTTAACATCGTCGCCAGTAACAATAAGAGGGGAACTTGCACAAACCGTAACATAAAAAAACCTTTGCTCGAAGAAATTTCGGGAGATGAAACTGACAGGCCGCAACCTGGAGATTTTATACCTTTTGTACGCAAAACGACCCTGCATTGTTGGAGTTTAGCGAGAATTGAGACGAAAATCAGGCCCACAAGGCCCTCTCTGGAAGAAATAGTCCCCAAAAATTCCTCACTCTATCGAGAAAAAATGATCTCTCCCGTTACCTGGAGCCGGTGAAGAAGTCGCTACAGGCAAAGAACTGAACCCAGATTTCATCAGAAACGGTATGGCATATTGCTTCATCATGTCAGAATCGGTTTAACAACATGACCATGAACATCAGTCAAACGGAATGCCCGTCCCTGGTAGCGGAATGTCAAGCGTTCGTGATCGATCCCGAGCAGGTACATCAGTGTTGCCTGCAAATCGTGAATGTGCACCGGGTTTTCGACAATGTTATAACAGTAAGGGTCTGTCTGGCCGTAGGAGATTCCTCCTTTAATTCCGCCGCCCGCCATCCAGATACTGAAACAGCGTGGGTGATGATCGCGACCGAAATTCGCACCGACCAGTTTTCCCTGACAATAATTGGTCCGACCAAATTCGCCGCCCCAGATCACGAGCGTTTCATCGAGCAGACCGCGTTGTTTCAAATCCTGAATCAACGCAGCGGCTGGTTGATCCGTTTCCGCACATTGCTTTTTGATGCCGCCGGGCAAACCGCCGTGATGGTCCCAACCTTGGTGATACAACTGGATAAACCGCACGCCCCGCTCGGCTAACCGCCGGGAAAGTAAACAGTTCGCCGCGAATGATCCCGGGTTCTTGGAATCTTTTCCGTACAGATCAAAAATGTGTTTTGGCTCTTTGCTCAGATCAGTTGCCTCCGGAATTGAAGCCTGCATACGAAATGCGAGTTCGTACTGTGCGATGCGGCTTTCAATTTGTGGATCAACATTATTCACCTGCTGTAAACCGTGCAGTTGATTCAACGCATCCTGCATTCCTCGACGAGATTTTGTATCGATTCCCGGCGGGTTATTCAAATACAAAACGGGATCTTTTCCGGAACGAAAACGGACTCCCTGATGCCGTGAAGGTAAAAAACCACTCCCCCACAATCGCGAAACAAGCGGCTGGCCTCCCTTGTTTTTGGTTGTCATCACCACGAAGTTCGGCAGATCTTTATTGTCGCTTCCCAATCCGTAACTAAGCCAGGCGCCAATGCTGGGG
>WFOZ01000579.1 GCA_015487825.1 Planctomycetaceae bacterium | reverse complement strand
GGCTCGGAGATGTGTATAAGAGACAGGGTCGCACCTTTACAGAAACGGCTCATCGAACTTTACGCACGTTAAAGGAATTTCGTATCCGGGGTGTGAAAACCAACATTCCGTTTCTGACAAAAGTTGTCACCAATGACACTTTTCTGGAAGGTTTATGCACAACACGGTTTATCGACCAGACTCCTGAACTGTTTGAATTCCCTGTTCGCAAAGATCGTGCAACACGCCTGCTTACTTACATTGGTGAAACGATTGTTAATGGTAACCCGATTGTTAAAGATCGCCCGGTTGCCACGCGAAGATCGCCTGCACCAATCCCGCACATCGACCATACACAACCGCTTCCCAAGGGAACGCGCGACAAGTTTCTGGAACTTGGAGCGGAAAAGTTTTCTCAGTGGGTCAGTTCACAAAAACGGTTGATGATTACTGATACGACATTTCGGGATGCCCATCAGTCGCTGCACGCAACACGGTTTCGCACCAAAGATCTGCTCAGCATTGCAGAGGCATATTCACACCTGTGTCCTGAACTGTTTTCACTCGAAATGTGGGGTGGTGCCACGTTCGATACCAGTATGCGTTTTTTAAGCGAATGCCCCTGGCAGCGACTAGCTGATATTCGTGAAAAAGTTCCCAATATTCTCACTCAGATGCTGTTGCGGGCATCCAATGCGGTTGGTTACACAAACTATCCGGACAATGTTGTCAAAGCGTTTGTTGCAGAAGCAGCACAAACAGGCATGGATGTTTTTCGCGTATTCGATGCCCTTAACTGGGTTCCGAACATGAAGCTGGCGATGGATGCGGTGATCGAATCGGGAATGATCTGTGAAGCATCGATCTGCTATACCGGAGACATTCTGGATGAGAATCGTAAAAAATACGACTTGAAATACTACGTAAAACTGGCCAAAGAACTGGAAAAAATGGGTGCACATATCCTCGCCATTAAAGATATGGCCGGTTTATGCAAACCCGATGCTGCCACGCTGCTGGTGAAAACACTCAAACAGGAAGTTGGGATCCCAATTCATTTTCACACACACGATACCGCGGGGATCCAGGCTGGTTCCATCTTTGATGCAGCCCGGGAAGACCTCGACATTGCCGATGCAGCGATGGCTCCCATGTCGGGAGGGACTTCTCAACCGAACCTGAATACGATTGCAGGGGCACTTCGATTTTCAGATCGTCATACCGAATTAAATACTGATGCTCTCGATAATATCGCCACCTACTGGCGAGCGGTACGTGAATATTATCTTCCGTTTGAAACAACTGTCCTGCCGGCTACTTCCGATTTATACCGTCATGAAATGCCAGGTGGTCAGTACACAAACCTTTTCGCACAGGCACGGGCATTGGGACTTTCAGATCGCTGGAGCGAAGTCTGCGAAATTTATGCGAAAGTGAATGAATTATTCGGAGATATCGTAAAAGTAACACCGACATCGAAATCGGTGGGAGACATGGCGCTGTTTATGGTCGCCAACAATTTAACTCCGGAAGATATTCTGGACAGATCTCGCGAACTGGCTTTCCCGGCTTCGGTGATCGATTTAATCGGCGGCATGATGGGCCAACCCCCGGGCGGTTTTCCGGAAGAAATCAAGGAAATCATCCTCAAAGATAAACCGGCCTTAACAGATCGTCCCGGCGCATCTCTGCCTGCTGTTGATATGGATAAAGCCAAAAAAGAAGTCGAAGAAATTCTGGGATACGAACCACATAACCGGGAAGTTCTTTCGTATCTGCTTTACCCGAAAGTCTTCCAGGATTTTGCAGAACAGCAAAAGAAATATGGTGATTTAAGCAAACTTCCAACTCCTGTTTTCTTCTTCGGTCAGCAACCACGTGAAGAAATAGCAGTTGAAATTGAGCGTGGCAAAACGTTGATCATCAAATATCTGACCAACTCGCAACCTCATGCGGATGGGACTCGCACCGTCTTCTTTGAACTGAACGGTCAACCCAGAGATGTTTCTATCGCTGATCATTCCGAGCAGTCCAATTCCGTCGAAACGCTCAAAGCAGATGCAGCGGACCCGAAACAGATTGGTGCCAGCATGCCCGGAATGGTCGTTTCGATCGCTGTTCAAGCGGGTGATAAAGTTGCCAAGGGCGACAAACTGTTCAGCCTCGAAGCGATGAAAATGGAAAGCACGATCAACGCAGAAGTCCCGGGAACAGTCGCTCACGTCCATATCAAACCGGGCAGTCAGGTGAGTACCGGCGATCTGGTGATTACGTTTGAATAAACAGCGGTTCCATTAAACTGGGAATTGCTATTGTGGACTGACAGCACGTTACCCGTCTGCATTGGCAGGTGCGAGAGGGATAACCTTTGACGAGCCAGATGGTTTGTGCTGACTATTGTTGAGCAGATCCGGTTCCGGAAGCAGAATCGGTCGCGATATTTGCGTTTCTGTCTTCGGGAGATCCGAATGGAACAGGTGTCCGTTTAACGGGTGGTTATCGCTGAGGATTTCATCATCAGCAGCAGGATTCAAACCGCTGCTGATCACGCGAGGCTGGTTCATTAACAGAGGCGTTCCCGGTTTCTTTTTACGTTCTTCCAATTGTGCAGCATGGTTTTGTGCGGCCTGCGACCATGGTCCTTCGGAAAGTTGCACGCCACAGTATTCCAGATAAGAACCTTTTTCGTACTGAACATTCCTAACCGCGAAATTGTAATCCAGTATCGCCCTGTAATAGCTCGTTTTTGCAGAGGCATATCGTCGTTGGGCTTCAAGCACCAGATTAACCGGGGACTTATCTGCTTCGTAAGAGGCAACCATTGCTTCAACCTGATCACTAGCCGCCTGCAAACGATGCCCGACTGTTTGCAACACTTCCCAGGCTCGATCAACTTCTGACATCGCGTTACTCAAATCGTGTACGACAAGACGCTGTTGTTCCTGCAGAATTTTTCGGGACCGAGCGAGTTGAAATTCTGCATTTCGAATCCCCGTATGTGCACGCCGGTTACCCAGGGGAACATCCAGTTCGACGCCGAGCTGCCATTCCTGAAATCTTCCGCTTGCCAGATTCTGCAAAGCGGAATCGAAAGGAGGAGCACCGCCGCTGCTGGGGTTGGTTAAAGTCTCTCCGAATCCCCGCCAGCGATACAAAGCAACAACATCGAGTTTTGGAAGTAACAGTTTCTTCGCTGCAATTAATTCCAGCTCCTTCTGTTTGACAATCCATTGCTGCCGTCTCAGTTCCGGACGTTGTTGAATGGTTTCGCTTAAATTGGTCTCCCAGTCGAGAGCCACTGGAGCGCGTAAGGGCTCATCTGTAGGGCGAATGATACGATCATCATTGATCGGCAGCCCAATCAGATAGCGTAGTCTGCGTTCTGCTGTTAACAAACCACCTGTCGCCTTGAATGTCCCTGCAGAACTGCCGTTGTGAGTGCGGGTACTATCGAGCATTCGCCCGTTAAGTGCGTTCTGAACATCTTCCTGAAATCGAAAATACTGCTCACGGGCCTGAGCTTCTTTATCGGCTTCGCCCCCTGCTCTACCGAGTTGATTCAAAGCATCCAGTCGCCGCCAGAGTTCCAGAGAAGCATCGCGAGC
>WFOZ01000578.1 GCA_015487825.1 Planctomycetaceae bacterium | reverse complement strand
GTTGAACAATTTCGCAGAAAAAGCCAACGGCACCATTAACAAAAATGTTGTTAAACTCGAGCAGGAGCTTGATCAGTGGAGCAGCGGGGTAACCAACGCTTCCCATGACGCGAAAGAAAAAGTGGGAGAGAAAGTAAAGCAGGTTGCGGGTTTATTTCCTGAGTCCGCTCCTCTGAATAATGCTGTCCACGAAACAGTAGTTCCTGCTGCCGGAGAAAAGAAAAGTCCGTCAGAGGAACTGATTGAACTGACACAGAATTTGACGCCTAAGTTTCCGGATGCTTCCAAGAGTTTTCCAGCAGCGAAGAAACCGGCCTCTACATCCGGGTTTCCGGCTTTGAGTCCTCCACAGGCTCCGGAAAAAGAATCTGTAAAACAAGCCCGTCCACAGTTTCCTGCTCCTGAGCTTCAGAAGACTCCCTTGAAAGCTCCCTCTGAAGAAAAAATTGTTATTACCCCCGGTGCTTTCCCCGCACCAGAGTTTGACTCTTCGAAGCCGATGCAACCAGCTGAGCCGGAGATAAAAAAGGTCGCAGAATTCGCTCCGACGAAGCGACCTGCGTTTCCTGTACCAGAAGCCACAGTACCAGAAAAAGCTCCTCAGACAGAAACTGGCGATTCAAAAAAGAAACCTTTCTTTGAAGGGTTTCCAGAGGCTACTGATACGCCGGCAGGCAAAGCCGATGACCCGTACCGTAGCGTGCCGGAATTCAATTCGGAAAAACCTATTCGTGAAATGAACAGAGAGCCTGCGCCGGTTAAGTTTGATTCTGGAAAAGAAAATGCTCCAGTCGCAGCACCCGGTGCGTTTCCAGAGAGTAGCCCAGCTGTTACTGAGCCGGTTGAGTCTGCTCCTGAAGCTCCAGCATTAACTCCTCCTTCCTATAATCCAGGGCTTCCCCCGGCGACAGAAGAAAAGATGACACCACAGCCAGGCGGATTTCCCTCAACACCTTCTGAAACACCTGCTGCACCTGCAGAACCTGCCCAGGGTCTCGATCCGGAATTGATCGGCTCAGCCCGGGTAGATGTGAAAGACTCTGAACGAGTCTTGCAACCTAAAGTTGAATTGTACAAGTCAGCTCCAGAGAAAGCGGTTCTTGGGCAGCCGCTTATTTATACCATTGAAATTGAAAACACCGGTGATGTAGCGGTTAAGGAAGTAAAAGTTGAAGACAAATTTCCGGCAGGAACAAAGTTGACAGGAACTATTCCAAGGGCAGAATTGGTCAACAAGACATTGTTCTGGACCTTCGATGAATTAGCCCCCGGTGAACGCAGGAAAATTCTTGTGCGTGTTGTGCCAATTGAAGCGGGGAACATCGGCTCGGTTTCAACTGTTTCCTATAAGTCTGTCGTAAAAGCACAAACTCTTATTACTGCTCCCAAGTTGGAATTGATCCTCACTGCCAGCGAACAGGTTGCGATTGGTGAGACGGCACAGCTTCATTTTGTGGCCCGTAATACCGGAGATGGAGATGCCCATGATGTCGTGCTTCAAAATCTTATTCCTGCAGGATTTGAACATCCAGCCGGCACAGATCTCGAATACGATATCGGAACACTTAAGCCGGGAGAAAAGAAGGAAATCACTCTTCAGTTGAACGCGAAAAAACCTGGCATATACCAGAATGTGGCGTCAATCAAAACCGGCGGTGGTTTGAAAGTGGAAGCCAAAGCATCATTGGAAGTAATCCCGGCTGTGATGAGCCTGTCTCGAAAAAGTCCTTCACGACGATTTGTCGGACACGCTATGCAGCAGAGCACAACGGTTAGAAATAACTCTCATAAGCTGCTTAAAAATGTAACGATCATTGAGTATGTTCCTGCAGGATTTCGGTTCAAAAAAGCATCTGAAAATGGCCTTTACAGTGAAGAATTAAGGACGATCACCTGGACAACTCCGCAACTGGCCAGTGGGAAAGAAATGCAGGTTACTTCGACACTCATACCGACAAACATCGGTACTCAAACAATGAAAGTCAAAGCGTTGGATGCTTCAGGGCATCTGGCGGAATTGACTTCAGATGTTAAAGTGGAAGGTTTTTCGTCTCTGGCGGTACGAGTTCCCGATGCACGGGGACCGGTTTCCCGCGGAGAACGGGTTTCTATTCGCTTCAAGGTTGTCAATCGGGGATCTGCCCAAGCAACACGAGTAAGAGTTTCGTGCAAAATTCCTGCCCAGCTGGAGTATGTATCTGCGAACGGCCCGGTAAAATCGATGCAGAACGGGGAGCTGATCAGCTTCCTGCCGATCGCTTCGCTGGGGGCAAATCAGGAAGCGGCATTTGACCTGGTCTTCTCTGCCAAAGATATGGGAGATGCACGGGTTGAATTTGAAGTGTCCTCCGATCAGGCAACCATTCCGCTGAAGCATCACGAACAAGTTGTCATCTACGGCGAATAAATACTGATCAGAGAGCTTTGAAATAACTTCCAACTCTTTTTGCCTGGGAAGCCTCTGGGAGGTTAAATGCACATGAGGTCTGTTTCTTGTGCCTGTCTGCCCCCCAGTCGTTAAAGTGGCTGGGCTACCGATTTATACATCTTTCTTTGTTAGACTTTGAACATAAACAATATGTCTGAACCAACTGCTGATCTTCTGGAAACCTTTGAAAATCCCAATGTTGGGCGAGACTACATTATTGAAACGGTTTGCCCGGAATTTACGTCCGTCTGCCCTAAAACAGGTCAACCTGATTTTGGAACGATAACGATTACCTATATTGCGGATGAGCTCTGTTACGAATTAAAATCGCTAAAACTGTACCTGCAACAGTATCGCAATCATGGTGCATTCTATGAAAGCGTTACTAATAAAATACTGGACGATCTGGTTGAAGTGACGCAGCCACGTATGATGGAAATCCGGGCTGACTTCACGCCTCGGGGTGGTATCCAGACATCTGTCATCGTTAACTATCCCGATGAGTTTCTGGAAGAAGATTAACTGGACATCGCCAGGTTCAACTCGTTCCCAAGCTCCTG
Organism: Planctomycetaceae bacterium; assembly: GCA_015487825.1. Lineage (GTDB taxonomy): Bacteria > Planctomycetota > Planctomycetia > Planctomycetales > Planctomycetaceae > Rubinisphaera. The sequence continues at coordinate 5,258 of WFOZ01000578.1, read as the reverse complement.
CATGGGAACGCACGGGTGGGAAGGTCCTCCTTCCCATGTGTTTTCGTTCGTTTGAGATGATTTCTGACTCTACCGGATTCTATGTGCCAGTAATTTCAATACTTTTTCTTATTGGCTGAAGGCCCAAAAAAGTAGGACTCGACGTAACTATTCAGTGATGAGTGATTTTGCAGTAAGTCAGGTTGCCCGTAGGGTCCGCTATTGCGGACCACCGCACGAAATAGGAGGATCCACTTCCCATCGTGGTCCGCAATAGCGGACCCTACGCCAACGCTGAATAGTAACGACTCGACAGTAATTACTTAGTGCAAAACGATTTTCGATCACTCAAACCGGCTGCACATAGAATCCGGTAGAGTCAGGATGATTTTTAGTTCCGACGTGAAGCAGGAGCTTCAGTCCCTTGCTTTCCCAAGGTGGACCTTGGGGACGAGGAAATAACATCAAGGAATATCACGAGTTACATCAATACCCGGCACGGCTGGTTCATTCTGATAGCCGTCACCAAAATGGAACCTCAGAAATTTGTGCAAGGCACAAGGAAAATGATCGTTAGTAATACAAATAGAACCTGGCGCTGTCCAGCTAAAGAGGGACTAAAAACATATTCTGTGGGACGGGTTCAGGTGACTGAAATTTCTTCGCTCCAGTCCATTGCAATGTCCAGTACTTCGTCCTGCTGTTTTCTTTTTTCAAGCAGTTTTTCAATATCCCTCGGATTGAGAGTTCGAACAATCTGAAGTTCCAGTTGCTCTGAAAGGACAATAATATCCTGCTGAACGGGAAGCCCGAAGGAGTCACAAATCACTTTCACGATTGGCCTGTCGTAAAACTGAGAGTGGTTGCGAATAGTCACGGCGTACATCTTGTTTGAAAGCTCGACGTGTGAACCGAGTGGAAACAGCGAAATTGTTTGAAGAAGTCCACGCACAGCATTCGGTTCAAAAAGGCCTTGACGTGTGTCATCAAGAATCGTTTCAATCGCAGTGTATGGGGCCATTGCTTTTCGGTGAGGGCGTTCGGAAGTCATGGCTACGTAGACGTCTGCGACAGAAGCAATACGAACAAGTGGTGGTATTTGTTGAGCAGATCTTCCTCGCGGGTATCCCGATCCGTTCCAACGTTCGTGAATTTGCCAGGCAACCTGTTTGACACCAATGGGAAGCCCGGGAATTTGTTCGAGGAGTCTTAATTTTCTTGATGCGTGTTTTTTCATTTCGAGAGTTTCCAGCGGCGTAAACTCTCTGGGCAGATTGATCAGCTTTTGAATATCCTCGCCGATTCCTATGCGAGACATCAGGCAACCCATACCAAGGTGGCACACATCCTCTTTATTGAACTCCAGAATGGTTGCGATGGACATTGCCAGTTTGGATACTTTCAGGCAATGTTCGTTGGCAGCCGGTGTTTGAGAAGATTCAATGGCTAATTTAACGAACAGATCAATGTCTCCCAGTAACAGATCAATCGACTCGTCAGCAATTATTGAAAGTGGTTCGCAACGCACGCAAGCCGTTGAATCTGAATGGAGATCGGCGAAAAAATTCTCCAGATGCTCAGAGTGTTTCTGATTGGCGGAGACAAAACTTTTCTCTAACTGGGTATCGTATTGTGGCGTGGTCGGTTTTTTTAATGCATTTGAAAGTGAACGGCTCGAATCTGTTTCCCGGGTACGAAGTTCGTTGAGAACCTGACTTTTTCGACTGAGGCCTTTCTGCTGGCTTCCCAGACCAGTACGAATGTCCGATCCAAACTTGCTGTCAATCGCAATCTGACTGACGCCACGCTTGCGTAGTCCCTCGATTTTATCCTGAGTAAGAGTAATCCCGCAATTCAGCAGCAGCAACTGCGAATTATTTGCATCGTAAATCGCAGCAGGCAGAACGATTCCATGCCGCAATTCGTTGAGCGAGATAATTGTTTTTTTCATGCGACTAACTTACAGGTAATAGTTTAGTAGGCAATACTTTTAATTTGTAGCTTGTAAATGAAACGTAGCGAGCAGAGAATGTGAAATGTTTGTCTGCTAGAGAGGTAACAACAGGCAGGTTGTTCCTGTTATGCAGGTTGTGGCGGGTAGTGCATTGCCAAGGCTGTATTGTCGGTCATTTTTTGTATTGTTAAGAGCGAGCTTCAATTTCAATCCGTCAATACAATATGGAAGTTCCTGATGTAGTGCAAAACGTGAAAAGCAGCTACACCGAATTCGTCTACCAGCGTTCTACCGGGCCGTTGGGAACTTTGACCAGCGCTGTTGCAGTTGTTGATACTCTTTGTCCGTGCCTTTGCTGTATTTCACGGACAATTTCCCGGAACATTTTCTCTGTTTCAATTCGCCTTAAACGATCTTCGAGATCTTCCGGGATTCCCAGCCTGGCACCGTACCACCCTGCAAATTTACGGAACAGAACAGTGGCGTATTCCCCATGCTCCTGAAGCATCAGTTCAAAGTGCCTGCACAAAAAATCGATTTGTTCATCAGCGGTTGGAGCAGTTGGTGTTACTCCTTGATGGAACTGCTTCAACTTGCGAAAAATCCAGGGGTCGAGCATTGCTCCACGACCGATAGCTATTGCCTGACATCCGGTAAACTGCCTCATTGCGATGGCATCTTCAACACAGCGGACATCTCCATTGCCTATGATGGGAATTTTATCGACCGCTTCGACAACCTGCCTGATCCCTTCGAGACTGACCTTTCCATGAAAACCCTGCTGGCGGGTTCGTCCGTGGATGGTGATGCCGGCTACTCCTGCCTGCTCGAATGATTTCGCCAGTTCGGGAGCGGTGATCTGCTCGGCATTCCATCCAAGTCGCATTTTTACGGTGACTGGAACCGAAACCGCTTCCACAACTGCAGCGACCATTGTCGTAGCTGCATCACAATCACACATTAAACGGGCACCACCACCGGAACTGTTTATCTTCCCCATCGGGCAGCCCATGTTGATATCAACCCCCTGGTAACCCAGTTCTTCAAGCAGGCTCGCCGCTTTAATCAGGTCTTTAATTTTACTGCCGAATATCTGTACCGAAAGTGGCTGATCCTGGTCAGAAGTTTTCATTAACTCTCGCGATTTTCTTCCTCCTGAAATCAGTTGGGGAGCGAGGATCAGATCAGTTGTTGCCAGGCCGATTCCCCCCAGTTCCCGCAGAGCAGTTCGCAAAGGCAGGTGCGTATAACCAGCCAGCGGAGCCAGAAAATAGCGGGATGGAAGTGTACGCGAACCAAGACGCAATGTGACTTCTTCTTGTAGAGTCGCTTCAATCACATCGCAATTGTATTTTTTACAATCACCAGATTCATTTTCAAAAGGAGGTATCAAATTAAGTTCCTGCGCAGAAGGCACGTTCATATTCCTCTGTCGAGAATTAGCACATTCTGATATATTCCCCGACTCCACAAGGAATCTTCCGGGAAAACGTAGTGCAGAATGTCATGAAAATTCTAGCGATGAAATCGAATTTAGCAAAGTGGTTGATCCTGCGATCACTACCTGCATCGATTCTGTGCTGCCTGTGTGCTGGTTGTATCACACCGTGGAATACCCAGATGCCCAGTCCGTACGCCATGGATCCGCGAATTGAAAACCAGCGAATGGAACAGTTCGATCCTTTCGCCATGGACGATTTAGGACCAAAGACATACACCCGGCAGCGGGATTATGATCAACCTCGAAGTAGCGTCCGGCGTTCCAAAGAAGCTGAATATTTACAGGGAAGACCGACTCCCGGAGTCATGCACCCTCCAAGAGACCCTCGAACTTCCTCTCGCTCGAAACAGTACCATCAGGCAGTTCCATTTTGAATTCTGCAAGTCAGTTGCACCGGAAGTTAGCGGATGAACGGTTGATTTTCTGACTTATTGCACAGTTTGTAGAGGCCGCTATTGCGGACCACCGCAGAAACAGGAGGATCCATCTCCCATCTTGGTCCGCGAGTAGCGGACCCTACGCCAACGCTGAATAGTTACGTCATATGTATTGAACGCAATTCACGGTTTCCAATCAATAGAGACAGATCATGTGGCAATGCCTCTGCGGTGAACAGCATGAAGATCAGTTTGAAACCTGCTGGAAATGCGGGACGATGCGTTCTGGCGGGAATGATCCCGAATTTTCCCCACTGAAATCCGCAACAGAAGAAGATCAGGCACCCGATCTTATTTCCGAAAAATTTGACCTGCCCAGTCTTCAGCTTCCGAGGATCAGCTATTTTGCAATTCCAATTTTTCTTTTAGGGTTGGCTGCAATCATGTTGGGGCAAGCTCGTTCTGTGTCAGGCAATTCGCACACGGTTTTCTTTTCTCCAGGTCATTCGCCGCTTGAAGCAGTTGTCATTGTTTTTGGAATGCTGTTTATTGCAATACCGATGGGAATAATTTTGTTACGGGGACTTTTTTTAAGAACGATGCGAAAACAGTTTGCTTCTGCCAATTTTTCTGATTTCTGGGCCTGGTATCGATTGCCATTGCCGTCAGGGAAAAAATGGACCTTCCGGGGAACACGATATCATTCCGATCTGAAATGGTTGTTACCATTAATCTTCCCACCAAAATCAATCCGGGAACATTACCGCTGGCTGAGTCCAGTCTATTGTGTTTCGTTTATTGTTTATTTCGCAGTTGTTATTTTCGTAACCGCTTACAGGGCGTGGATCAGTTGAGGACGAGTGACCGGTCCTGAATTTTTTCTGCCTTTTCCTTGTTCCCAAGCAGGAAATTGGGAACGAGTTGAAAAACAGCTGTGCAGGGAGAGTTGTTAAGGCGAGATCGCTTTCACCTGAATCAGGTTCTGCTTATTTTTGGAGAGATGTCAATTCAGGTGGTAATACCTGGTTCATGCTTCCTGATTGAAACCCGTCCAGGTCGAGAGTGATGTACTTAAATCCGAATTCTCTCAAGGCTTGCGTAATGATTTCGCGGTTTTCTTCTGCCGTTATTTTTGAAACTTCATTGATGGGGACTTCAATGCGAGCCAAATCGTGATGCTCGTGCCGGACTCGGAGCTCTTCGATACCGATTTGCTTTTTCAGAAATCTTTCAGCACTGTCTACACGATGTACACGTTCTGCAGTGACTTCCAGACCATGTGCGATTCTGCTGGAAAGACAGGGAGAAGCCGGTTTGTTCCAGATTGGTAAATTCCAGATTTGAGCCAGTTCACGAATTTCTTTTTTGGAGATATCTGCTTCAATAAACGGGCTACGTACAAGGTGTTCTTCGGCTGCTCGGTGGCCGGGACGGTAGTCGCCCAGAT
>WFOZ01000577.1 GCA_015487825.1 Planctomycetaceae bacterium | reverse complement strand
TTATAAAGGTGTGAATGTTCGGAAAACATTCGCACAATCTGCCCCAGGCTTGGATACCTGATTGTATCTGGGGGCAAATTACCACCAGCTGTCTCGTCATTTGCTCGCAACACCTCCGACAATTTGTCCCCAGCCCCACCACTGAATAGTTACATGCAAACAAATATTGCTACGAGCCAAGCAGAGTGTGAGTGAACAATACTTTCTCATCAATATTATCACGAGCCAGTTCGAGCAGGTGCTCGTGATGCGTGAAGAAGATGACTTGAGTTTTTTGTGAAAGCGTAGCCAGGACTTTTAACGCTGCAACAGCACGTGCATCATCGAACATGATGAGAATGTCATCAACAATAAACGGTAGCGAATTGCGATTATGAATGGAAGATTCCAGCAGTGCCAGGCGAATCGCCAGATACATCTGATCGCAAGTGCCGTCGCTCATATTTTCGACATGGACAGTCTGCTTGTTTTGATCGCGAATGCCGACAAGGACGGCTTTTCCTTTCTCATCGTAGTCAGCTCGAAGTCCGGCAAACGAACCGAGTGTCAACTCGGCAAATAATTCACTGGCACGATTGAGAACCGGTCCCTGGCTTGCTTCCCGAAATCGTTCGATGGATCGTCGAAGTATGACCGAGGCCATTCGTAAACGGACATACTGTTCTGCATCGCTGCGAATAGCAGCAACTAATTGCTCTGCTTCCTCCTGCGTGCGGGCAGCCTCGCCACTGCCATCCATTCGCTGTAACTCGTTGCGAAGAGAGCCGATTGTTTCAGCAATTTCGCCACGTTCATTCTCCAACTGCAAAATTTCATCATCAAGTCGATACAAATCTGCCTGAACCTGATCGGTATCGAACTGCTCAGCCTCATCAATGAACTGATCCAGCGAAGAACCAGCTGTTAAATCACTCAGTCGCTGGTTAATCGATTTTATCTCCTCTTCGATTTTACGACGCAGAGATGATTGCTGCTCCACCTCGGGTAGTTTTCCCAGTGAGTCGGTTCCGGCCAGATCGCACATTGCCTTGATCGTTTTTTGAAGCTGAACTATTTTAGACTCTGTTTTGCTTCGCTTTACCTGTTCGGCTTCCAGTTGATCTTTCCAACTGGAAAGATTTGCCTGAGCGGTACTGGCCGTTTCCAGTCGATCATATAAGTCTGCAACAGCCTGATCGACAGGTCGTTCGGCCAGATCAATTGCGGTTTGTTCCAGAAGTTGAGAAACCGACTGTTTGAAGCTTTCGTTATCTTCATCGATCCCCTGAATACGTTCTTTAACAGCAGCTGCTTCTTTCAGTAAATTTGTCAAATCATCAACAGATTCAATCACGCTGTTCGCTTCGGAAGGTTGCGAATCCCGCTGTAGCCCAAGAACGGAAACGGCATTCTCCCATTCATTTCTCCACTGTTCCAAATCACTTCGGGCGGTAACGGCTTCCTGTTCGACTTCGTGCAAACTTTCACGAAGTTTCACCAGCGATTTTTCCTGGCTTTGATGTTTCTGGATTGCCTGCTCACTTTCTTCGACCAGCCGTTCACAATAATCAATAATTGAAGCAAGACTCTCATCTTCCCTGCCGGGTGTTTGATTAAGTTCTTCAAGCGAACTATTTAATTCGTTACGGCAATTCTGAATATTATTTTGGATTTCTTCGACCAATAGACGCTGTTTGCGAATTGACCGGGCCGAATCCACCAATCCCTGCTGTTGATTAAACCAGGATCGCATTTCACGTGGCGGAACAGGTGAGATATTCAAATCCGACCATTGCTCCAGCCATTGCAACTGCAACTGTTCGCGTTTTTGTTGTGCTGAGATCAGTTCGATTTTGAGTTCTTCCAGTTGCGTCTGTTTTTTCAATCGATCTGAGGCCAGTTTTGCCTTTTCCGCAACATGGCTCGCTTCGCGTCTGAGGCGGTCGGCAATCGAATCGGTATTCTCGATACTGGATTGAAAAGCCTGTTTCAAATTGGCTCCATCGGGTAAGCTATTGAGAAATTCAACAACTGTAGGATCATTTTCCGGTAACGACTCCTGCCAGATTTTTCTGATCAACTGCCAGGCTTCATCGCGAATTTTACGAGCTTGTCCAAGATCGTTTTCTGTTGGTACATCATGCACTAATCGCAATCTTTCCAGAGCCTGATCAAGTTCCCGCGATTCATCAGTCAGTCTGCTGATACGTTCTTCGATTCTTGTTTCATTCAATATGGCATCAGCGAAATCATTTTCGAAACGCTCGATGGTTTCAATCGCAGGGACAGCTAACGCTTCGAGTTCCTCGAGACTGCCATCCCAGAGCCGCAACTTTTTCAAGTCGACCGCAGCCTGTTGTTCAAGTTCATTTAACTCGAATCGTCCTTCAATAAGCAGTTGTTCAATCTCTCCCTGTTTTTGAATCGTGCGGATTGTTCGCTTTAATTCGTCAATATTACCGATGGTAGGAAGTTCTGTTATTTCAGATTCCAACTGCTGAATCTGCTCCTGCAGTTTTACCATGTTCTTTTCGGCGGTTGATTGCCTGATGATCCTGGCCTGACATTCTTCTGCAAGCGTTTGAATCTGTTGCCGCTGCGTACGAGATAAGAGCAAATCATCTGCCTGTTCAATCTCTGGTTCCCGGCCCAATTCTTTTAATATCACTTCAATCTGCTGCTCGGTATGCTCCAGCTGAGTAACAAGTTTCGGCCTGTCTCTGGTCGCTTTCTGAAAACTGCCCAGGTCGGTGTGTAATTGGTTAATCGCGGTTCGATGATTCAGTAATTCTGCCGGGAAATCGATCTCAGCAATTTGAGTTTCAAGTTTTTTAATCGCGTGTAAGGCTTCACTCTTGCTTTGTTGTTCACTTTCAAGCTGGGCAGTGGCTGCACTTCGACGGCTCGCAAAATCATCGGGCAACAGTGGAACTTTTTCTACAGCTGCAAGTTCCAGCAGAAGTTGCTTTCGCTGATCAATCAGAGGAATCGCCTTAAGAAACCGCAACAAACGACTTTGGTTGAACCGCTTTTCCTGAAGCTGTTCTTCAATTTCTTCTTTTCTTGCTTCAGCTGCTTTTATCGCCTTGTCATTTTTCACCCATTCGGCTGTGTGTAATTGCTTTTCTTTGATGACGCGCCGTTTGGCAGCTAAATCTGAAACGGCTTTATTGATTATCTGCAACGAACCCCGCGCTTTGAAAAGCTGACTCGCATCGTCATCAAGCTGTTGCTGGATGTGCCCTAAATCTGCAACTCCTGCCCCGGCGGCGAATAGAATCTCTCCCAGATCGCCGCCGCCCTGTACGACCGCTTCGCCCCCTTTACGCAGTTCTTCGTAGTCGATTCCGAATCGCTGATTGAACATTGTTTCGTCAACGCCACCCAGGATTTCTGTCAACGTCGATTCGTCAATCACTTCCACATCATCTGGACCGCGTAATGTTTTGCTGCGTCCTCTGCGGCGGATCACTTCCAATTGATTCCCCTCAGATGTTTCCAACAATCCTCCAATACGCATGTTTTTGTGAGAGTGAATAAAGTTGTCGCTGCTAACGTGAGGGATCCCGTACAGCAATTGTCGCAGAGCCCGCAACGAAGAACTCTTGCCGGCTTCGTTAGGGCCGTACACAAGATGTAACCCATGACTTCCCTTATTCGGCGAAAGAGAAACATCGGTAAACGGGCCGAACGCTAACAGATCTAACCGCAATATTTTCACGCTGACAATCCTTCGCTTAAGCGAGTCATTAACAGCGGCTGAATTTCATCCAGCATCTTTTGTAAATACTCGGGATCGTTCAGGAGCAGCGCTTCGTCGCCGTGAGTTATTTCGTCGGGGAGCTTTCGCCGTAGATCGGAGAGTTCTTCTGCTATTTCCAGTAATTCAGTTTTGTTATTTCGCAGTTCGTTGACATAGGCGTTCAACTCACCGATTGGGCCATCGAGTACTGAATTATCTTCGAGAGACTGAGCAGAAGAAGTTTCGAATTTCACTTTTTCAACCCAGATTTTTCCGCCAGATTCAACAATCGCGGTTGCTCTTATTTGGTTGATCCAGGCAATCGGTTCTGCAAGAAGTAATTCGTGCAGGTCAGTTTTACCAAACAAAATAACCCGCACGCCCATCGGCAAGTCATTATTTGATTCGATTAACTTCGAGAGTTCAGTCGAAAGCAAATCCAATATTTCGTCATCACGTTTTACTTTGGTAATATCGAGCTCGCACGACTCCCACCGAAAAACATCGAGTGAATAAAATTCGAGACTCGACTCACTACGGTCATCAACAGTTACGATGTAACATCCTTTGGGACCAGATTCGCGAATGTGCCGCCCTTGAATGTTTCCTGAAAAAACAACAAGTGGATCGGAACATTGTTTTCCCCGGTGATGTACATGCCCGAGTGCCCAGTAATCGTATCCTTTCTGTTTCAGATCACCGATGCTGCAAGGAGCATACGGTTCGTGCCCCTGTGGATCTGTCAGCGAAGTATGCAGCAATCCGATATTGTACATCCCGGTTTGCTTTTGAGGATAATCGATCGCAAAGTTATCGAACTCAGCCGCTTTTCCGAAAGAACGTCCATGCACGGCAACGCCAAGTTCATGCAGCTTTTTATTTTTAGCAGTGACCGGTTTCTTGTGAGGCAGTAGTTCGACATTGTCCGGCAGTCGGAGCGATTTTGTCATTTTGTTCGCCGCGTCATGATTCCCACTGATCATCACCACCGGAATATCAGCATCGCGAAGTCGGCTCATCTGTGAAACGAAAAACAGCCCTGTGTTATGATCCTTCCAGTCGCCATCGTAAATGTCCCCGGCGATCAGAACAAAATCGACTTCTTCTTCAATCGCCAACTCGACCAGATTTTCCAGCGCCCGCCGGGTCGCCTCACGAATTTCCTCCGCAGGCGCCCCTTCATACCGCTGGAGTCCACGCAACGGACTATCAAGATGAATATCAGCCGCATGAATAAATTTCATCCTGTAATTTCCTCTGCAATCCGTGAAAAAAATGTGGATTCTGCACGAGGGGATAATAACGAATATCTGACCGCGGACGAAGTGAAGAGGCTTGCCTTAACTAACATGCTAACAAATTAGCTAACCAATATTGCGAAACTCGTTTTTCCAAAAAGAACTGAAGACGCACTGCGAATCATTTTTTATGTGTGATGATCTTCCAAAGCCATCGGCGCGACTTGCCTATACCAAGACAGATGTAACTATTCAGCGGAGGGTGGCTGGGGACAGATTGTTATTGGAAATGTTTGAATATCCAGAAAACTTTCGCACAATCTGCCCCCAGAACTGGAAAACTCATTGCATCTGGGGGCAAATTGTCACCAGCCGTATTCTCAATTGCTCACACTACTTTCGACAATTTGTCCCCAGCCACCCATCACTGAATA
>WFOZ01000576.1 GCA_015487825.1 Planctomycetaceae bacterium | reverse complement strand
ACATGGGCGGATCCCCTTCCCATCCCGAATTACTTAACTGGCTCGCGGTGGAATTTCGTGATGGAAAACAATCGCTCAAAGATTTACATCGCCTCATCCTGAGCAGCAAAACGTATCAGCAGACATCTAATCCAACCGTCGATCAGCGAACTCGTCTCGCGATGAATATCGATGCCAATAACCGTCTACTCTGGAAAATGTCTTCACGAAAACTCGATGCAGAAGCAATTCGAGACAGCATTCTGTTTGTGAGCGGGAAACTCAACCTGAAGATGGGAGGCCCGGCATTTCAGGATTTCATCATTGAAAAACCGGAACACTCTCCGCACTATCAATACCACTTACACGATCCGGCTGATCCCCGCACGCACAGACGATCTATCTACCGGTTCATTGTCCGCTCACAACTGCAACCATTCATGAGCACGCTTGATTGTGCAGATCCATCCTTATCGGTCCCCAAACGAAATGAATCTCTTACACCGCTGCAATCGCTGACCATGCTTAACAACGGGCTTGTGGTCACAATGTCCGGTGAGTTTGCCAATAAGCTGAAATCAAAAACGAATTCTCTCCAGCAGGCCGTGAAACAAGGTTTCTACGAAACAGCCGGACGAAAACCAGATAATAAAGAGCTGAAGTTATTGCAGGCCTACGCCGAAAAAAACGGCCTGGAAAATTACTGCCGTCTGCTTTTCAACATGAATGAATTCACCTTTATCGATTAAACATCTCGCAGAAATGCAGATCAGGCCTTCCAGCCTGAGAAAATAAGGTACACATCTTTCGAACAATTGGTGAGTTAACTGTTGAAATGAAAAGCGATCATCATGGAAACCACATTCATCAGACTGAAAAGCCGGACCTGCACCACCACAAACAGCAGGAGTCGTATTTTGTATTGCCATATACCACTCCTTATTTTAATTGCGAGCATACTTACAGCTGTAAATCCTCTTGTAGCAACTCCTATTGAAAAACAGCGTGCCAAAGCCCAGGTGTTGCTTGATCGGTGTTTTTCCCTGCCCGATGGTTGGATAGTGATTGAAGTGGGTGGTGCTTCAGACAGGAAAATGCTGGGGGCTGAACGGAGATTTTTGATGGTTCGTCGTGACGGGCAATTTATTCAGATGGCAGTTGCAGAACAATGGTCAGTGGAGCAGATGAGACTGATTAAAAGTAAGCTGCGGTATGATTGCCGTGAGTCGGGATTTGAAATACAGATTGAATCGCCATTGATTCCAGCAGACTCCTCCCTTCTCGCCATCATACAAAAAACCGGACTTTCGCTATTCGACATCGAACAGTTACGCCGTTCAATTGTGAGCCAAATTAACGATAGAAAGCAGATTGAGTTTACAAATGAATGGCAAGGCTTTCTTTTAAAAAACAAAAAGGATGACAAAACACCGCTTGTTCGTGTTCGTTTTACGAACGACGAAAAAAAAGCAGCTAAACTTTTTGAAAGCAAAAAATTGCACTTTCCTTCCTCAAAGAATACTGTGCACGTCCAGAAGCCTGAAGACATACTTATTGCGTTTACAAATGCCGTAAAGGATTGGTCAACTCCCATTGTCTTACCACCCGCGACTGCTCGAAAAGTGTTTCAAAAAAATGGGGTCAAACTCCCCACCCTTGGTCGAGTCGTTTATGCTTCTATGTATAAGGATAAAATAAATGTAAATATCAAATTGGAGTTTGATAATGAAATTTATGAACTGTTGGGAGTAACGCAAGGCGGGTTGAAAAGAAACGTAATCCCAGCCCATTTCATCCGTGGAACAATAAAAACGGATTCGTGGGAGTTCATATCGGTGTATGACATTGGGACGAAGCAAAGATGGTTATATTGCCAGAGTGACCAAATTTCGTGGGATTGCCCTGTGAAGAGCGAAGCTGACGAAAAGACTGTGATGAGAATTATTGAAAGTATTCCGTAATCTGTCTCCACCTACTTATCTCTCTGAATCCCCCATTCCCTTCGTTTACCGGTATCAATAAATGGCTTATCGACGTATCGCATCACTAAAAACTGTTGATGAATTTCGGGACTATCTTTCGCAGTTGGACCTTGATCTTCCCGTGGATAATGAGCCGCTTAGTCGACAGCAGCAGTCTCCTTTGGCTCAGTCTTTGCAAGTGGGAGATTTTCTGGTAGGGAATCGCTGGGCGGTGCATCCGATGGAAGGTTGGGACGGATCGCGTGAAGGGAAGCCGAGCGGGCATACTTTTCGGCGTTGGAATAATTTCGGCGAATCAGGCTGTAAGTTAATCTGGGGTGGCGAAGCGGTCGCGGTCTCTTCTGAAGGGCGTGCCAATCCGAACCAGTTGATGATCAATTCGGAAAACGAAAAATCATTGGCAGAATTGCTGGATGTTTTGAAACAGGCTCACATCAAAGAATTTGGAGCAAACTCCTGCGATGACCTGTTTGTCGGATTGCAACTGACGCACTCCGGTCGTTATTGCAGACCCAACGATAAGGCAAAACTGGAACCGCGCATTGCCTATCATCACCCGCTGTTGGATGAGCGTATTGGCTTGACACCGGATGATGATTCTGCGTTACTGAGTGATGTTGAGTTGGAACAACTGATTGAAAAATATATTCAGGCAGCTCAAATTGCATCGCGGATTGGCTTTCAGTTTGTAGATATCAAACATTGCCACGGTTATCTGGGGCATGAACTGCTTTCCGGTTTTACTCGCCCCGGGAAATATGGCGGAGATTTCAACGGAAGAACTCGTTTTTTGCGAGAAATCTGCGAAGGGATTCACACTGCCTGTCCGAATCTACAACTTGGTGTGCGGCTTTCCCTGTTCGATCTTCTTCCTTTTCAACCGGCTGGTATTGATGAGAAAACAGGCCGCCCGGGCATTGGGGAACCGATGACTTACAGCGGAAAAGATTACGCTGGATTTGGTTGCAACAGAAATTCGCCACTGCAAATTGATTTACGAGAACCGATCAGACTGCTTGAACTGATGCGGGATGAATTGGGGATCACGCTGGTGAATCTTTCTGCGGGATCACCTTACTACAATCCGCACATTCAACGCCCCGCTTATTTCCCACCATCTGATGGATACCAGCCTCCTGAAGATCCATTGGTTGGATGCGTTCGGCAAATACAAGCGGTTGCAGAAATCAAAAAAGCGGTTCCCGGCCTGGCAATGGTTGGGACTGCATACACTTATTTCCAGGAGTATCTACCCCATGTTGCCCAAGCGGTTCTTCGGCGAGGAGATGTTGATTTTGTGGGGATCGGTCGACTACTCTTAAGCCAATGGCAACTCCCCGCACAGGTTCTTCGTGGGGAGAACTACAAAGCGAAAAAGAAAATCTGCAGAACATTCAGTGACTGCACCACCGGCCCCCGCAACGGTTTGATTTCCGGCTGTTTTCCGTTGGATGATTACTACAAAAAGATGCCGGAATTTCAGCAACTGAAAGAGATTAAATCAGCAAATCGAAAGTAACCAGGGCCATTACTGGCCCGGCTCGCCTTTTGCTGGAAAGTGCACATCGACTTTGCCGTGCATTGTGTAGAGGCGAAAATGTTTTCCATCATGAACGAGAATGCCGCTCGATTTGTTTTCTGCGATTGGTTGCAGAGGGTTGTTTTCATATTTTTTCCAATGGATCAGGTCATCAGAAACGGCGATATTGGTTGACCAGAGATTCGGTTTCGTTTTGTCCGGGTTGGCTGCTGTGCCATGATAGTAGGCATAGTATCGCCCATGATGTTTGACGATTTGATTCATCGCAATCAAATCACGATCCGCTTCATCAGGGCCTGGAAGAAGGACCGGTTCGTCTTGCAGATTCGTCCAGATTTTCATCTCTTTGGAAGTTGCGAGCCAGACTCCTGCATCGTATCGTTCGTAAAACAGATACCAGGTGTCGTTTTCATACCAGGCGGTTGGAGTGCCTCGCGGCCCCGGTGCGATGAGGCTTCCATCGACTTTTCGGATGTCGAGTTTTCCCTGACGCTTCCATTTCAGGCCATCGCTTGATGTCAAAAGTTGTGCCTGATCCTTCGCCCCTTCGGCGAACATATAATAGGTGCCGTTCTGTTTGACGATCATCATATCTTCAACCCAGTGATCGCTGTAAATCGGATTCTCGGGATGCGAACACCATGTCAAACCATCTTTCGAAGTTGCGTAGCCAAGTTTTTTCTGGCCTTCGCGGGTGCCATCGTAGCCGGTGTACCACATCTGATATTTATTGTGATCACGCAGTATCCATCCTCGTTCACGGATTTTCACATCCCAATGCCCTTCGCCCTGAGCAGTGAAAACAGGGTTGCATTTTGAAGGAACAAACTGCACCAGCTCAGCAGGAAACTGATCCTCAGCGACCACGAAACTGAATAGCAATTGCGAGCAGAACAGCACTGCCAGCGTGAACGAAAACGGCTTGCGAAAAATCTGACTGATTTTCATTTTAGTTCCATCGATGCCTTTTCAGGACTTATTTTTTTGGGGGCTGTCGTTATACATAAATTTCACGACCAGGGATGGCCCAGACGCTTGCCTCTGGGTGGCGTAGCCACAAGAGGCAGGGAATGTGCTCTGTTCAACAAACAAACGTACCAACTCCATTCCTTTCAAAAGTCTGTTCTTGATGGAATCACATTCCCAGCTTCCTGTTGCTACGCAACTCAGAGGCGAGCCTCTGAGCTATCCTTTTGTCAGGGATGGCCCAGAGGCTTGCCTCTGGGTGGCGTAGCCGCAAGAGGCAGGGAATGTGCTCTGTTCAACAAACAAACGTGCCAACTCCATTCCTTTCAAAAGTCTGTTCTTGATGGAATCACATTCCCATCTTCCTGTTGCTTCGCAACTCAGAGGCGAGCCTCTGGGTGGCGTAGCCACAAGAGGCAGGGAATGTGCTCTGTT
>WFOZ01000575.1 GCA_015487825.1 Planctomycetaceae bacterium | reverse complement strand
TTGAATTTGCGCTACAAAATCCCCCTGTGTATCAATCTGCACCGGGATGTAGCGCACGCTCTGCAGTGGCCGTCCCAAAAGCGTTTCGATTTTCTGCCTTTGCTCTTCCGTCAGCGGATGCGCGAAGTTGAGGAGGTGCATCTATGACGACTCCAGAAAGAGTTTTCCACCGAAGTTTATAAGCTTGGTACAGTAGTCTTTTATTTTCCTGATAAGAGTACTACTTGGGTACTCATCATTTGCATGTGCTACTTGATTACGTGTATCTCTGATAAGCTTAAACAATTCGACAGGGAAATCGGGATGCAATTTCGACTTATTATTGCTACCGTTAATAATTTTATTCAGTTCTTCCATCGCTTTCTGTCTGAATTCCTTTCTGGTAAAATCCAAATTTGTATAATAGGCATGAAAGCGTCCAAACCATTCAAGAGCCAAACAAATTGCATGGATATACTTTTCTTTATGCAAGTACCATGAAATCATTTTCAAATGCGCCATCAAAATTCCTTTACCATCTTTTTCTTTGTAATCTGTAGAAAATTCGTTCAGCATATTTTCGACTTCGTCAAGTAAAGGCAGAAGCGGCTTAGCTTTTATATTAGCTCGTATATCTCTTTTAGCATTTTTCAAATGTGTAGTTGCCTTTTGAGCCAGTCTGTGTGTCTCCTTGGGACGCAGCAGATGTAGTGCGCGCGAAGTTGCTTCTAAATCTGCCGCAATGAGTCCAAGTTGATCTTTTTCTCCACTTCTACTCTTTTGCATTATTCCTTTCAATAAACTAGCATTTCCTGATGTACCGAATTGTGAAATTGCAAAAGTCCAATCAATTAAATCTAAGAATGTATCCAATGCAAAAATCGGCACAATACCAGATTCTTTGTTTTTTGCATCAAAAGCTCCATAGACAACATGAGCGACAGTCACCCGCTTCACCTCACGCAGATATATAGCGATAGCCATAGCAATCAAAGGCTGAGATCGAAAGCCGTGGGTGATATCAATGACAAGTTCACATTCTTCAGGGATGGGCTCGACGATGGACTCGAAGATTTGCCATAATTCCTCTTCAGAATTCCCGTCCGCAATTCGAATTGGCTCAGTCTCGCATATCTTCGCAAAGGCTCTTTCTAAGTTTGGCCATGTGACCCTCAACGCCTTGTCCGTGGCGACAACATAAGCCCTCCGAATCTTAAAGTATTGTGCGCAGGCTTCTGCAATCCAGCAGGTTTCTATGGGTTCCAAATCCAGCCACTGATATTTTGCAGGGTGGTAATACCCGCTGTATTTGCCTTCCCTATCTTTTGCTCCAAGTCCAAGGAATGTAAGCAGGTGCATAGTTTATCCTACTAGCTTTTCAGGCCTCCTCCACCCGGGTAATCTCGCTGGCCGCGTTGACATGCACGCGGACACGAATCTTTGACCCAACTTTGTAGCGACGATACGGATTCTTCTTTTTCACTTCGAAGGTCTTTCCTTTGATCTTTGGGAGCGACACTGCGAACGTTGCTTCTGAAACTTCAAGAATCGTAACCTTCTCGACCTCCCGATCTTGGTACGGCACCTCGAAAAGTGCCTCTTGTTGCTTTTGCTTGTCACGCTGCTTCTGCAACTGTTTGAGGGTAGCGGCGTCGCTGCTGGATGTGCTCCGACTTGGTTCCGGCTGTGAACGCTGTGAACCACGGGGCGCTGCTGATGGTCTCACTTTGTACTGTCCCGCATCGTCCGGCACCTCTTCCAGGGGAACATTGCGGTTTTCTTTAAACCACATGTATGAAGGATACTGCGGGTCACGGGGATTGTCTTCGTCCCAGGTCCAGATATCCCGCAATGCCTCGAAGGCTTCGCGGGCATAAGAAAAGGATTCATGATACCGTTTTCGAACATTTTGTAGCTCCAATTCTAATTGATCAGCCGATACGTTCACAAATCCAGTCCCGGGATTCTGGTATCTCTTCTTCACATCCAGTTTTTGCCAGCCGGTAATGTCTATTTTTACGCTTCCTAATCCCACGCCTTTTCCCATACCTATTTTATGCCGCATCGGCTCCTCGAGAATGAGTGAATAAACCAATAAAATAAGCTCGTCATCCCGCAGTCCATGATATTCAACGGTAAATTCGAATACGGAGCCTGGCAGAGATGCCTCGACTGTCTTGTTTTGTCCGGTCTTCTCCGACGTGGTGCGTGCCCCTTGAACGCGATGATAGTAGAATTTCCGCCCCCTGGCGATTTGGTTGCCTGATTCAGGTGTACCATAAAATGTCCGATGTCGAGGGCCAGGAGCCCCGAAGGGCTCCAATGTGATTTCCCGAAAGCCGGTATCAGAAACCAACCGAGCATCGGAAAAATGAACTCTCCCCAGATGCACCTCGCCGGAATACAGCAATCCGAAAACACGGCATGCAGGACAGGCCTTCTTTTTTTGTTTGAATTCATTCCGCATTCCACAAGGAGCAAATCCATCGGGTACTTGATAGTCATGTTGCCGCCTTTTATCCCAGTAGGAAAGTATATCGTTTCGTACGCGGCGCTTACGTACATCTCCCGCCAATGAGAGGCAGGAACCGCTCAGCGCTTCAAAAACGCTGCGAATGCTGCCTTTCAGGGAGCTCCCAGGAATGATTGGAGTCCCTGAATCCCGACAAAACTGCAGTCTCTGATGCTGATCTCTTGCCACGCGTTCCTGAGGACCGGATACAAAAAATTCTGTCAATGCAGTAAGCCGACATCGCAAAACGCCGGAGTTAAGGCTGCCATCAATTTTTTCATGCGGCACGACCGGCTTAAGCTCTGCCGGCTCAGCGAAAGGAACGAATTGATAAGGGTTCATACCTTCCACTCCATTTTGCAATAGCGCCAAAAAATAAGCTGACCTCGGGCATCTCGATATCGCTTGAGATGGAGCACAGGATTTAGTTTACCTTTTGTCGAGCCATTCTGGATACATTCATATTTCAACGATCTTCCAAGACTGGGATCTTTTTCGAGTCGGAGGAATACACTGTAGTCTTCGATCACTCCTCCTGAACCACGGCTAAATTCATTGGCAATTTCATTGGTTTCGAAAAAATAGTCCGAAAGGTTTTCCGGCTTCCACTTGCAATCGGTGGTCACTGCAAGTACACACGAATAGCCACCGTTTCTTTTTTCCCAGCGCAATTCAAAGTCTTCAGAAAAAATCCGCCCTTTCGGGTACACTTCTGGATCGATATCAGTGTTTTTCGGATCAGGGAAATCGGTTTTAGTTAATGATTCAAGAATGGCGAACTCGGCTTTCTCGCGAAAAAGGGCAATGGCCTCTTTGACTTTAATGCCCTCATTTGGGCCAATATAGACGAGAAGATCCAGTTTGGTCTTATCTGCCATAAGTTACTCCTAACGAAAATCAGCCAGAGCGTCGGTAAAGTTATTGACAAATGCAAGCCACTTTTCCGCCAGCTGCTGCCATGGAAAGTCATCGAAAGTGACTTTTACAGTTTGTCGGAGGCCAGATAAATCATGTTCGGAAACGTTTTGATTATTGTGCTTAAACTGAAGGCGATCATTAATTTGCATACCATATTGCTCATTTGCTTGTTTAAACAAAGCACCTACTCCAAGTAAATTCACATGACTATTTGTAATAATTTTCTCTTTATTTCCAATGTAGTGCAAAGTTATTGAATCGATCGTGGCTTGTACTTTTCCAAGACCGCGGCTTTTGCCCGACCCGAATCGCACGAGCCCGTCTTTCAAATCATGGAGAACAAACCCTAGCAATCCAAGTTGCCAGAGCTCAAAATTGGTAAGATGAAATGTGGTGTGAAACTCACCTTCAGTAATCACCTCCAGCTCAAACTTGGCACCGCGGGCCGCGCCGCCGGTAAAACGGTCTATCCCCACGCCGTCTCTCTGCTGCGGCGACGGTGGGTTGGTTCCTTCTTTAACATAAGCATCTTCGGTGGCCAAACGCCCCATCATCTGTGTGTTGCCAAACAGCTTACAGATGGGGCACGACAACCGATACGCCTCTCGCATGGTCAGCTCAGTCTTTTTCTCCCTTTTTTGATAAAGCTCTAGGGCCGTGCCGCAGGAGTGCGGTTTGTCTTTGTCGCGATGTCCGGCGAAAGGATCGCACGCAGCATCTTCATTCAGGGTTCGCGCAATTCGCTCTGCATGACTCCGAATCGTCCCTTTGAGGGAAGATCCGGGTAGGTACACTTCGTCTTGGCCATTGCGAAAGACGCGCACCCATGCCATATCCACTCCAGAAATCTGAGCCAGACCCGACTTGATCAACATCGCGCCTTGCGGCCGAAGCGTCAATTCAATTTTGCATTCATTTACGAGTCGTTTGAACATGGTTTATGCCTCCGCAGACAAAAGTACATTTATGTGAGAAGAGACGAACTCTTTAACGGGTTGAGATTTCCAGGTACCCTCGAGCAAATAGAACTCCAGATTAGCAAAGTCGATATATTCTACTCGGACCTCCTCCAGCTGGCAACGCCCCAACCCGCGCGACCGGATACCGCCCAAAGGCACATTGCCCTGCATAAGTTCGTGAAGCGCCAGGGCCGCAAGCCCAATCTTTTTTTCATTTCCCGTTTCGATCGTCATAGAAAACTCGAAAGCTGTTCCCGGGGGCACGATTTCATAGTCGTACTTGATGCGCTCCCTGGCCCGACCACTATCGCGATCGATACCGACTCCGTCGCGTACCTGGGTGAGTCCCATCCATCGATTTTCATTAACTGGAGCGTCATGGAAATAGATGGACGAGGCCATGAATGGGGAACCAAAGGCCTTGCAGACATCGCACAAATTTTCCTCGAGCACCATCATTAGATGCTGCTCCGACAACCAGTGGGAGGGGTCAACCTTCTTTTCCCATCCACCGAGTAGCGTTTGTAG
>WFOZ01000574.1 GCA_015487825.1 Planctomycetaceae bacterium | reverse complement strand
GGCAGAAAACTCGCTGGCCTGGCATGAAAACGGGAGCCTCGGCAATTCTGTCTGTTAGTTTGGCAGGGTGTGCTATCGATTGGTCTTTAATGCGTTACCAGTCAACTCATTCAGCTTATCGGCAGTGTATTTATCAAGGTAGAATATGATGGATGCCTGACCGTTGTCCTTCAGGTAGAATCGCTTTCCATCCCGTTCGATGTCCTCCATTATTGAACTAATCGTTTCAGGATCGGCCCAGTCATTGTCAACGGGGATTGTATAGTGGCGTTTATTACCGTCAATTGTATATTTTAACCACGCTGTACCGTTCTCGATATCTATAAAATCTTCGAGATCAGTAATCAGATTGGGAGTACCAGCAACGCGGCACAAATTCTCCACAATTGTCACATACGAACCGCTTCCTTCGACACATTCCAAGTCGAAATTCCAAGCTTTGTCGCAAATATCACGTCCCCACGGTTCGCGTTCAACTTCCGATCCTAACATGAATAATATTGTGTCGAACGGTGCATTTTCATACTCTTCGCGTTCCCACGAATAGAGAAGTTCAGAAACGGTGACGCCTTTATTGAGTGTCAGACCGAGTTGAACCAACGTGTCAAGTTGTTGTTCAAGCGTAATCAATGTTGTCTGTTCCGTCGGAAGATCTATTGAAACAGGTTGGCAACCAGACAAGATGGATAAAGTGGGAGCCCAAAAAAAAGGGGGGGGTAACTATTCATCTTATAGTTTGGGGGTCAACGTGTTTTACAGTATCAGGGTTGATTTTATAGAAATGGCGTTACGAGAATAGCACATTATGCCCCATTCCGAAAGATAGATGCCGTTGCTTCATGCCAATATATCCTGAATGGCATGTCCGTGTACGTTAGTTAGTCTGCGGTCTAGTCCGTTGTGGTGGAAGGTGAGGCGGGTGTGGTCGAGTCCGAGCAGGTGTAGCATGGTGGCGTGCAGGTCGTGAACTGAAAGGACGTTTTCGACTGCCTTGAAGCCGAGTTCGTCGGTTGCACCGTAACTGACGCCCGGTTTGATTCCTGCACCGCCGAGCCAGGCAGTGAAGCCTTGCGGATTGTGATCTCGTCCTTTGGCTCCTTTCTGGAACATTGGCATTCGTCCGAATTCGGTACACCAGACAACGAGCGTTTCATCCAGCAGGCCGCGTTGTTTCATATCTTTGAACAGGGCGGCTACTGGCTGATCCATAATTTCACCATGCACATCGTACTGCTCTTTCAGCTTGGCATGACCATCCCAGTTCAAAGCGCCTGCACTGGCATACGCCCCATTGAAAAGCTGCACGAACCGCACTCCTTTTTCTATCAGTCGCCGGGAAAGAATACAGTTTTTGGCGAACGCTGCCTTGTTCTTATTGGAAGAATCGGCCCCGTAAGCCTGAAGAGTCTGTTTCGATTCTGATGAAAGATCGCTGATTTCGGGAATCGATAACTGCATCCGTGCCGCCAGTTCGTAGCTCGAAATTCTAGCCGCCAGGGAACCGTCTGCCGGATTACGCCTGAGGTGTTGTTCATTAAGAACCTGTAGTAAGTCGCGGGCTGCCTGGTCATTTTCTCTGCTGATTGATTCTGGTGCGTTCAAATTCTGAATAGGATTCGTACTGCTGAACGGTGTTCCCTGAAAAACAGCCGGTAAAAATCCCGGCCCCCAGTTATTGACGCTAGATTGAGGCACACCGCGCGGGTCGGGGATCGCAACGAAGGCGGGCAAATCCTGATTTTCGGTGCCGAGTGCGTAAGTTGTCCACGCTCCCATGCTCGGAAATCCATCCATCACAAAACCGGTAGAAAGAAAATTCTCTGCCGGCCCGTGCGTATTCGATTTGCTTGTTAAGGAATGCACGAAAGAAATATTATCAACGATTTCGCCCAGATGCGGAATCATGTCTGAAACCATTTTACCGGTTTCGCCGTACGGTCTGAATTTATACTGTGGCTTTGCCAAATTTCCGGCAGGTCCCTGAAACGTGACCGGCGGCCCTCCTTTGAACGATTGACCATCGAGTTTGATCAATTCAGGTTTGTAATCGTATGTTTCGAGTTGACTGCACGCCCCTGCGCAAAAAATAACGAGAACATTTTTCGCCTTGGCTGCATAATGCGGCTGACGTGCGCGGTTTGGATGAGCAGGGTCGATTACCGGCGGTTTAGCCTGCAGGCAGTTATCCTCATTTAATAACGAAGTGAGCGCGACTGCACTGAGGGCAGAAACGGTATGCCCCAGAAACCCCCTGCGATCAAGCAGACTACGTCCTTGCGGAGAGATTGATTCCTGTGAAAATTGCTTCTGATGAAAAGACGACATTATTTTGCCTTGTTTATTATTGGATATCTGTAACTCGTCAATAATTCGAAGTGTTATAGAATGCAACGTAATGCATTCTACGGTTAATTGCTGTTAAGGAAGATAAAGAAATTCGCTGCTGTTGAAGATTACTC
The DNA here is from genome assembly GCA_015487825.1 of Planctomycetaceae bacterium. Taxonomy (GTDB): domain Bacteria; phylum Planctomycetota; class Planctomycetia; order Planctomycetales; family Planctomycetaceae; genus Rubinisphaera. Next base: position 7,162 of record WFOZ01000574.1, on the reverse strand, counting down.
TGCATAGGCTTTCCAACCCATGTTGTTTGATCACGGGAAGAATTGCTGCCAGTTCTGTTTCGGTTACGTCGCGACCAAATGCGAGAAGAAAGGCTCTCGCAACTTGTTTTTTCGGGTCATCCCCCGCTTCTGATCGAATTCGCCCGGCGAACTTTTCTGCCTGCTCGACGACAAAAGGGTTATTCAGCAGATTCAATGCCTGAATTGCAGTTGTAGACTGACTTCGTTTCGGCATCGCCTGTCCGGCATCCGGGCAATCGAATGCTCCGAAAACAGGGACCGATTCCATCCGGATTTTATGAGCATAAATCATTCGTCGAAACTCATCCGGTCCAAAATTTTCCTTGGCAGGAAAGCCGCTTAAACCACCTCGGGTTTTGAAGAAGTTGAAGCCGGGACCGTACATTTTCAAATTTAGATTTCCACTTACGCTCAGCATGCAATCACGAATCGCCTCGGCTTCCAAACGGCGGGACGGAAAACGCCACAACAATCTGCAGTTACCATCAATTTTTTGTGCCTGTTCGTTGATAAGTGCTGATTGTTGATATGTTTTAGAGTTCATGATTAAACGATGAATATGTTTGAGCGATCCTTCACTTTTAATCAGCTCACTCGCAAGCCAGTCAAGAAGCTGCGGATGCGATGGTTTGCCTCCGTTGTGACCGAAATCGCTGGGAGTTTCGACAATCCCTGTGCCGAAATGATACTGCCAGATACGATTCACCATTACTCGGGCAGTGAGTGGGTTATCTGAACTGGCGATCCATTCTGCCAACGCTTGCCGCCTGCTTTTTTCCGGAGCATCGACAGGCAGTGAAAGCGATCCGAGGACCGCAGGGACTTTCGGGCCGACCACCTCACCGGGCTGTTCAGGGTCACCCCGATTCAAAACATGAGTCACATCCGGCTTGCGAAACAAACCGCCATAAATCAGGCGAGGTTTTCTTAACGCTACAATCTGCTCCTCAGTTTCAGTTCGCGATTTAGCCAGGGCCTTAATGTCTTCCGCAAGGTCATCAGATAGATTACGAATCAGTTGGTCTCTGGAATTCCAGGGGACGCCGATAGAAACCCGATCTTGCGAGCTGGCGATTTGCTTCCACGATTCCCCGTCCAGTGATATTTCAATTTTGTAACGAACTGCCAGTCGATCCTTGAATTTATCTTCGCGATCACGGCCCCAGACGATTTTGTCAATCTTGTAAATATCAGGCAGATTCAGTTGAACCCATCCCCCTTGACGTTTATTCGAAATCCAGCTTCGAGAGTTGCCGTATTTTCCGTCGTTAATATGCTCGAGGCGATGACGATCAGAAGGGCCATAGTCTCCGGAAGAACTTGCAGTGGTTCCGAATGAAGCCAGTGAAATATTTTTACGATGATTGTTCGTAGCATAAATCTCCAGCTCATCAAGGCACGGTTCGTATCGGTTGTTATTGCTTGTTGCCAGCGTGGTGAACCGGACAAAGCGAGCGTTAGTTGGCTGAAATCGTTCTACATTTTGTTTGGGGTTGACCGGTTCACGGAGACTTGGGAGCGAGTGAAGTCTTTTCGAATTCGTTTCCTGAAGCAGTAAGAGATCAGCCGTGATGCCGGTTCCCGTTTCGCCTCCTCGCAGAATGATGCGTGATTTATCAGATAGTGCATGAACGCCTGCGTTCTTCAGTCCTGACCAGCGAGGTGTTTTTTCAGAATCGCCTTCGCTTTGATTCGCATAATAAAACTGATCTGCCCTGGCAATTTCAATTTGATCTTCTCGCGTTTTTAATTCGCCGTCATAATCGAGAACGTATCTGGCATCTCGGGTATGCACACCACTGCCGTGGACTCCCCATGAAATCCAAATCTGATAAGTTCCCGCCTTGTTCGGATTCCAGGTGAAAACATCTTCTCCCGGCTGATTGTCCCACCATGTGTATCTACCCCGGCTGATGTTGGGCAATCGGTCTGAAGAACCGGGATCATCACGGTATCCTCTTTTTGTTCCAGTTGGATTTGTTCCCTTACCATTGGGAGATTTCAAAACCGTCACTTTTGTGACGTCTTCATCATCAATCAGAATCGTTCGTCCAGGAAAAGCGAGTGGCTGATACTGCGCTAATTGAACATCTATCTTCGCCAGTTTAAGAGTCAATTCATCCGCTCGGGCGAGCTGCTCATTGCGCTGAGCATCAAAAATTTCACGGTCCCCGTAATCGACTCCCGCAAAAAATGCCTGCAAGTGATAATATTCTTCTTGTGTGATCGGATCGAATTTATGTTCGTGGCAACGGGCACATCCAATGGTCAGTCCTAAAAATGTGGAACCGGTTCCAACGATGATTTCGTCCAACGAATCCTGTCGAGCGAGCCGTTTCGATTCCTCGTCTTTTCCTATTTGACCGGGTAACAGCACCGGGGCTGCGACCAGAAAACCTGTCGCGACATCTTTACCGGTGACATCGCCTGCGAGTTGTTCCAGAATGAACTGACCGTAAGGCTTGTCTTCGTTGAATGCTTCGATGACATAATCACGATATCGCCAGGCATTATCTCGTGGCGTATTGACTTCAAAGCCGTGTGTATCCGCATATCGGATCACATCGAGCCAGTGTTGTCCCCAGCGTTCGCCATAACGTGGACTGGCCAGCAGTGAATCTACAAGATCACGAACTGAATTCGGTTCTGTTTTTATTTGGGTAGACCATTTCTTCAGTTCATCAGCAGTCGCAGAGAGCCCGTGCAGATCAAGAAACATTCGTCTGATCAATGAAATGTGGTCAGCTTGTGGGGAGAACGAAAGTGATTTCTGAGATAATTTCCTTTCGATGAAATAATCAATCACCTGCGAGCCGCTCAGGTGGTCGGCTGGATGAAAAGAGAGTGGTTGAAATGACCAATGACTGGCTGGATCCGCTTGCGGTTCCTCATGGGCTGGACCGTTCGCGCCCAATGCTATCCATTTTTTTAATGTTGCCAACTGAGTGGGAGAAAGCGGTTCCGCTTCGGGAGGCATCCGCTCATCTTCATCCGCCGAACAGATACGTTCCCAGAGAAGTGATTCTGCAACTTTCCCCGGTTCAATCGCCGGCCCACTGTCCCCGCCCTGAAGCATTAGCTTGACAGTATCGAGCCGTAATTCTCCTTCCTGTTTTCCGGCTGCATGACAGGAAAAACACTTCTCCTTCAAAATCGGTTTAACATTCTCCAGGTACTCTTTCTGTGTAGTCTCTTGACGAGACCGGGTATCATCTGAGATGGCTTCTGCAGTAAACCAAACGCAGCAACCCAGCAGTAAGCCCGCTGTAAAAACATGATGAAAGAATTTATTTCTACCTGACATAATGACCGCATTCGTTAATAATTGACCGGTGCGAAATGAAATACGAGCGGTAGTTCCAACTCTGGAACTGCGGCACGCGATTCCCTTTATTTACCAGTAACTTTTTACAGGACAAAACGCACTCTACAAACCGATCGGATAAGTTGTTATCGATATGGTGTGCCGGATTCAAATAAACGGTGAATTTCATCGTCATTCATGGCACGGCCTAAAATGAGCAGTTCATCCATTCGTCCGCTTAATTTTCGATCTCGAAAATCCCAGTTTCCGATCTGTCCCGGCCCCAGTCGAGCCGGATGTGCAACTTGCTGACGTTCTTCGTTATCGAATTTTCCGTTGAAATAAAACCGTACGCTCCCCCGGGCTGAATTGTAAACAACTGCCAAATGAACCCAGCGGCCCCGTTGAGGCAACACCGGTTTCAATGAATCGGGAAAACCGTGCTGACTTGTTGAATCAGAGGCAAGTTGATTTCCAAACATCGCAAACCGCATTGTGCTTTTATGAGTTACCATCCAGTGAACCTGTCCATCTTGCTCACCCCATCCATCAGTATGCAGAAGTGATTGAAAAGGCTCACCAAGCTGGTCAAGCCGTACCCATGTTGCCAATGTCAATTCTGGCCATTCGCGATAAGCACCGGCATCAATTTTCATGTGATCGCCAAGATTTACAAATTCCGGGGCACGTGAACCGGGCCATCGCCCCTGACCAACGCGATAAGTTCCTTTGGGAAGTTCGTCTGATTCAAAATCAAGATAGGCGATCAATGCAGGATCGTTTTGCAGCCTTTTTCTGGCTTGTATCGATTTTTCCTGCTGGCCCTCAGCAAGTGCTGCGTGGAGAGAGGCGACCTCGCCGGGCCGAATGAATGCAGAGGACCGCAACTCTCTGCAAGCCCCTGCTCCCGTTTGTAGTAGAAACGCTTCACCATCTTTAAGACTGCGGCGTTTGCCTCCACCGGAAGATTGAGCGATCACTTCCCCTTGGAAAACATGGATTTCGGCATTACCTTGAACAGGCACATCAACACCAAACTTAGTCCCCAGATCAACAGCTTTACCAGTTGGCGTGATGACCGTAAAACCTTTGGCTGATGGAGGAACATCGGCCGCCATTCGACCATTGAACAGATGCAGTTGTTGTGCCGATTCAAACCGAAATCTGGCTGGGGCTTCGATAGCAATTCTTGCTCCGTTTGTTGTTACGAATTCCAGTGATCCCTTATTAATAGTTACAATTTGCTTGCGAAGCAGAGTTCCCTCACGGTAATCATCCACACCGGCTGCACTGCTTACTGTTGCAAAAACCTGCCAGGATGTTTGCCACCACCTGATGCTGCCAGCAAGTAGAAAGAGACTGGCTAAAGTGCAAAGAATCCAGATCGCCGCCGGGACCTCCGTTTGGTTTCGTTTCCTTTTCGAGATTACCTGCGGTTCATTATCTGGCAGCTCCCCTGCTGCGACGGCTGCCAGCGCCGAATCGAGATTCAATAATTCGTTGAACCATTTTCTCGCATTCGGATCGCAACCGAGCCGTTCGTTAAGCAATTCCATATCAGCTTCGGTAATACGACCATCCATGTATTGCTGAACCAGTTGTTCGAATTCTTTATTGTGGTTCATGCAGAAGTCTCCTGAGCGATTGTTCGACGAACACACTCAAGCAACGTCTGCCGCATTCGATACAACCACTGATAAAAGCCGCCAATTGAACGACCACTGGTCGCTGCGGTTTCTCGAATATTTGCATCAGCCTGATAAGCCCGGGTCAGCAGTTTACGTTCGGCTGCGGGGACTTTTTCAAAACAGGATTCCAACGCAATCCGCTGCTTTTGGAGATGCGGTTCATCGCGCAAAGAATCAGCTGCGATCAGTTCCACGACATCGGTATTGAGGACCAGTCGGTCGCGACCTTTGTCTCGTAGCCAGGCAAGCACCTTGAATCGGGCAATGCCGCAAGCCCAGGCTTTGAAATCTGCTCCGGCATGAAATTCATCAAACTTTTCCCAGAGAACAATCGAAACTTCCTGTAACACATCATCAGCATCTGTTCGAGACGGGACCAATCGACGCACAAAAGCGCGTACCGCCGGCTCGTGTGTTGTAAACGCACGAAGAAACTTCTGATGTCGATTCTGATTATCTTCTGCCGGCATGCTGCTGGTTATCCAAGTTGTGTGCAATAATTCCTTCTCCACTTGTTTCCAGAATTAACGCTGTTTTTACACACAAAATTGAAAAATATTGCATTTTGCTTATTTTAGAAGCTTTTTCATCGCATCCATCAACACTCTTTCGACATCTTTTGAGACACGCGAGGCGCGATTGCTCGATTCGTAGCCCCCTTGTGAATAGGCGATTTCAGTACAAATGTAACCAGGGGCATACTCACCGTAGGCTGCCATGCAGACAAACAGATCCTCCCGCATTTTCTGAGCAGCGAGCTGATATTCAACAAACAACTCTCCCGGCATGTAAAGGACTCGAGCATTCTTAATGCTTAAACAGGCGATATCAATTGTATCTCCCGCTTTGCAGCGACGAAGCCATGCCAGATGTTTGGCAGTGTAGAAACGGTCAGAGGCTTTGATCTCTTCGTTTTTCAGTTTTGCAAGTAATTCTTCTTCGTGCAGATGGCTTGCCACAGGTAGACAGACAGGCTCGGTCTCCCATTTGAAGTCGGCTGCGACGACAGGAGATTTCTTTTGATGTTCCCAGGCCAGTTTCATTCCTGCTTCGACACGATCTGCCAGCACTTGTCGGTTTTTATGATCTCCATCATTCCACTTGCCCGCACCGATGTTACCGCCGGCTCCGTTAAAATGAATGTGAGGTACCCCCGTTTTTTTTTCGCGTGCGTTCCTGGCCATGCCGGGGAAGTCGGGATTTGCCAGACCGGTACGATAATAACTTTGCGGATGTGTTGCATAAAATGTAAGGACCGCCAGCGGATTCTCCTGATTATAAAAAACAATCATCTTCAAATTTGGGTCAATCGTTCCTGCAGGGTACGCTCGAATTTTAGGGTTACGTGTTGCGGTGTAACGTGTGTGGAGTACCTTGCCGTCCGGGCCGAGTATTCTGCGGTTGGAGGCAACTTTTTCAACTTTGCCAATGCCGAGCCCCACTTGTGTAACCGGCTCTGTTCTTTGCATCGCCTGTTTGACTGCACCTGCTGCACGTTCGACAACCTGCCGCATGAAAGCAGGATCAAATCCCACACCGGAGGCCCCGTATAAGCTCATCAGCTTTTCTGCAGAAAAATCACAACGTGGAGCATCGTGCTGATGGAGCGTATGCACAACAACACGGTTTGGTGTCGTCTCGGCTGCTTTTGCTATCCGTTCTTTGAAAACTGTTTGCCCCTCATTGCCGATGCCGATCCAGTCAACCGCACATAGAACAATCGGCTTTCCGCAACCGAGAAGGACAACCCCCTTGAAACTGAGTGGTTCCTGAATTTCTTTAACAGGGTCGTAAGCCATCGGGCTGCCAATGGGTGGTGAGGCATCGATTGCAAAAGTAGCAATCATAACCTGCCCTCCGCTCTCGGCTGCATCGGTTGGTAACGCAAAGAAAAAAATGGAAAGCACAACAATCGAACAAAGCGTAATCAGGCAACGCATTGGGCACCTTTAGACTAAACCAGGGGAGAATCAATGATATCTAAACATCTCCATAATTCTATGGGATGAGACGAATCATTCAAGTATGGTAACTACCCAGCGGAGAGTGGCTGGGGACAAATTGTCGGAAATAGCGTGAACAATTGACGTGCGGCTGGCGACAATTTGCTCCCAGATGAAATGAGATGTCCAATTCTGGGGGCAGATTG
>WFOZ01000573.1 GCA_015487825.1 Planctomycetaceae bacterium | reverse complement strand
TCTGCAAGTTTTTTGACTGCACTCTCTTTTGAGCTTTGCAACAGTTTCAAACGAATACTGTTCAGATCGGATTTCGGAATATCTCCCTCGGAAGCAGCCGTGAGAAAACTGATTGCCCAGGCTGGTTTACTAAGCAGGATTTCCTGTGATTCGCGTCTTAAATGCGGGCTGAGCGAAGCCCATTGTTCGATGAGAATTTCATCGAGTTTGCAATCCGGGATGGAAGAAAGTGTTTCCAGAGCAGCTGTTTGCACTTCCGGAGACTCCTGATTATCCAACAAGCCAAACAGCAATTCCTGGTCATCGTTTACCGGAGCAACACTGAGTGTATGGATGGCTGAAATTCGTTGTTCCTGTTTCAGGGATCGATCAACCGCCTGCTTACGGGATTTGGTCATCAGATCGCTCAGCATTTTTTTGAGTTGATCGGATTGTCCGGAGATGTTTTTATCAAGAGAACCTTTCGAACTGGAGAGGTTGGTCAAATAGAACTGGAATATTTTCTGCTTGGCAGATTCCGTCAAACCGTTTTTCGATGTCAATAAACGAATCACTTGAGCAAGATCGTCCTGATGCCCTCTGCGAGCGAGAATCTCAATCATGCCATTCAACAGTGAAGTAGCGTGTGAGCGTTTAAGAAAGACTTCATCCTGAGCGAGTGAATTGAGCAGTTGCCCCAATTCCTGGTTGATTGAACTGAGTATCGCAAAGCGAATCCATTTATCCTGCGAGTCCATTTTGAGCAATTTCAACAAAAGTGGGCTTCGCACCGCAACAGGGAATTCGCCCAGCGAGAACGCAAGTTGATATTTGACATAAATGGAATCATCGTTGACAAGTCTGGCCAACTGGGAACGAATCGCAGAATCGCCGGTGAATTGTTCGGAAAGTATAATCGCGTGAACGCGCATCATCGGGTGTTCGTCCTTCAAACGCTCTGCAACAACATCTGCAGTGAGTGAATTTAATCCCCAAAGTACATACATCGCATGCAAACGACCAAGTGGCTCTTTCACCCTGGTTGCTTCAATCAATTGTTTAAGAACGGTGTGATCCTGTCGCTGATAAAGAACGCGGCTGGCGGTTTCACGATGCCATGAATTGGGATGCTTTAACAGTGCTACCAGTTCGGCTGAACTCATTTTGCTCATCTGAGGAACCGGTCGCTGTTTGAAGTTATCGGGAACGACACGATAAAGGCGACCGCGATTTCGACCGCTGTTTAAGTCGAGATGCTTTTTGATCATCGGAGGTAAACTCCAGGGGTGCTCGATCACTTCACGATACATATCGAGAATATGTAGCGTTCCATCGGGAGCGTTGGCATATTGCACGGGACGGAACCAGATATCGGTTGAGGTCACGAATTCGGAATTTTTGTCGATTCGCGTCCCGGTAAAGAGTACGCCGTTGGGAATCAACCGTTTACGATGAACCAGGTTGCTGCCAACATCACCGGAGAAGGCGAGCCCTTTAGATTCTGCAGGGTAAGCATCTCCACGGTAAATGACTGCTCCGGTTGAACCCGTGAAGTAACCAGCCGGTCGCCCTCCTCCCTCAACAACTCCTTTGACTTGCTTGGAAGCCCGCAGTCGAGTCCGCACAATTCGCCACGGTTCAACCGGGCTGATACGAAACACAGGTGCCTGCCCTCCATCATCTGCAATACTCAAACGCGAACTTGGGGATCGCAAATAAGGGTTCCTTGCTGCGTAACGGTCATTGTATGTAACCATTTGCAAATGGTCACTGTTGGAACAAACAAATTTTCGTCCCCAGTCATCGAAAGACATCCCATGCTGAGCACCGCCACTTTCCGGACGAATATCCAAAGTATTCGGATTGAACGAGAAGTCTCTGCCGCGATATTCAACCGCTTCGCTTTCGGGTTGTTCAGGCCGTCTGATTTTCCCGCCATTGGTGCTGGTTGCTCCATGAATACGGCTGTCTAATCCCCAGCGAAAGCTGTTGATCATCCCTTGCACATTCCTTCTGCTGAACCCCGTAAAAGCGATCTTCCTGATATCTGCCTTGTCGTCACCATTGGTATCTTTGAAGTAGTATAGATGCGGAGCGGCTCCGACAAAAATGCCGCCGTCGTAGCAAATAACAGCCGTGGGCCACGATAATTTATCAACGTAGACAGTACTTTTATCAAACTTCCCATCGCCATCGGTATCATCGAGTAAGCGAATTTGTCCAAGCATAGATTTATCTTCTTCGGAATAATCACGCATTTCTACAACATAAAGTCGACCATCCAAATCGAATGACATTGCAACCGGGTCGTTCAATAATGGTTCTGCAGCTGTCAGTTCTATTTTATAACCAGGTGCAACTCGAAAAGTCTTGAGGGCATCTATCGGTTCAGTCACCGGAATGCGGGGTAACTCTGCACTGTAATCGATATCGCCATTTGCCGGCTTGAAATCTAATGCTTTGTCAATAAAGCGGTATGCAGCCAGACGATCTTCAGTCGGGAAATCGTGCGCACATAATGGATATCGCACCTGCAAATTGTTCGCCGCTTTGTATAAATTGAAAATTTTCAGAGCTTCAGGAATTGCCTTCTTTACTCCTTTAACTTCAAAGTTAGAATCTTCAACCGGAGAAACCGACAAAAAAGCTCGAGGTGCCAATGTTGCAATCAGTTCCGGAAAATCGAACGGCACCAGATCAGCGTCCAGTTTATATACGTCTCGAATGCGGGGCATGTATCGCTCGCTCGTCCAGCCGGCTATTTTCCCCTGATAATAATCGTGAAACGGAGTCCAGCCACAACTCGAAACAATCGCTTTGACCCGCTCGTCAAACACGCCTAGAAAAATAGCGTTATGACCGCCGAGTGAATGCCCTATCGTTGCAATCTGCTTTGGATTCACTTCAGGAAGTGATTGCAGAAAATCGACACAACGCATGTGATTGAAAATCCCCTTCATCGAACCGGAAACGTAGCGATCTTTGGAAAAGTCATAATTTTGGTAGTCGCCGAAAGAAGGGTAATCGGGGCATACAACAACATAGCCTCGCTTTGCCAGTTCCAAACCATACTGACGGTTCAACCTGGGTCCTTCTCCGGCAACAATCCGCTTTCCCTGTTTTCCGGTTGGATGTAATGCGACAACACCGGGGGCTTTCTCTCCTTTTTTCAAAGTAGTCGGCAAATAAAGATCGACCGGCAAGCGGTCCCCTTTTTCAGCGATAAATGTCAAAGTTTTACGGATGTATCCATCCCCGTTTTTCGTTTCGGTAACCTGCACATCGAAAGCTGGCAGGTTCTCACGACTTGGAAGCGGTCCCATCACTTTTTGCACATTGTCGAGTATCTGTGCCTTTCGCTTTTGCCACGTTTCCAGACTATTGATCGGTAGCGCCTTACCGCTTTGATCCTGAAACAAGCTCAACTGTCGATGATCAGTCGGGTTGATTTTTCCGGAAGTTTTCGATTGGGCAGAAATCACTTGCGTTAACAGAAAAACTGAAAGCAGTCCAACTGTTGTCAAGACAAAAGAAGTGGAGAGAGTTTTCATGATGTTCGTCTCGATTTATGAAGCAAGGAGGAGAGGGACTTTCTGGGGATGCCATCATTATTGTGTTCAGTGATTCTTACTTGTTTTAATTCTGTTTGCAAACAATCCGAAGATAATCATCTGTGAGAAATTCTATATTTTAGAAGTTTTTTTTGTAGAAATCAGATTTCAAATCGATAAATTTGCATACATCTGATATTATTCACCTGTATCAAGTGGCTTTGTGATCATAACTGGTGGAATTCAATGGTTAAAAGCAAACATATCGATGAAAAACAAATATCAGATGCCAGTGCGCCTGCACCGGAAGAATGTCCACAGCTTAAAAGCAATACGGAGCACCCATCAATAAAATCAACAGTCGTTGGACTGGAAGTTAATAGCCAGAAAGAAAGTATTGAAAGCACCGACAAGACGTTGCATCGATACACAATGATTTCGAAACTTGGAAGTGGTGGTTTTGCCGAAGTCTGGAAAGCATATGACAACACTTTGAAGCGGGAAGTCGCTGTTAAGATTCCTCACGACAAATACAGCAACGACCCCGAAATGCTGAAAAGCATCCAGGCGGAAGCGGAAAAGCTGGCCAGTTTGAATCACCCCGGCATCGTTTCCATTTATGATATATGTAGACAGGACGGGAAACTGATAATTGTTTCAGAGCTCAAATCTGGCGGCACGCTTGCCGAGGTGATGAGAAGTGCAAAAACTCGGTTTTCTATTGAAGTAATCGTCGACTGGATGGCATCAATTGCTGATTCATTGCACGTTGCTCATCGAAACGGTCTGATTCATCGAGACATCAAGCCTGGGAATATTCTGTTTGACAACCACGAGCAACCATGCGTAAGCGATTTCGGCCTGGCATGTTCAGAGTATGACCAGCTTTTCGAATCTCAGGCCATTGTGGGTACAGTTTCGTACATGTCTCCTGAGCAGGCTCTAGGGAAGAACAAACAGCTCAATCCGCAAACTGACATCTACAGCCTTGGTGTCATACTCTACGAATTACTAACGGGGCGGCTTCCATTTGTAGCTGCGTTCGTTCTGGATTATCAGGACCAAGTCGTCAATCGTCCTCCCAGACCACTTCGAACCATTGAAGATAGTATCCCTGCCCAGCTGGAACAGATTTGCCTGAAGTGTCTGGAGAAAAGCCCTGCTGATCGCTACACAACGGCGAAAGACCTGGCTGATGCCCTCCGGAAATCTCTTATTCTCAGTGAAACGAAGAAATCAAAACACGTTGCTCTGCTCGCAATCCCCGCTATTGCGATATTGATCGGGTTCGCTGCCATGCTTTTTATCCCTGACGCACCGGCGGAACAGAACACCAATTCGGCATCTGCCCTGCTCTCTTCGCAGGAAGCGTCTCCAAGTAAAGAAAATCAGCTGCCAACTAAATTAAACAAAAAGATTGTAAAACTGGCACAACTAAAACCAGTGGTCACGTTAACTCCACTAATCTGGCCTCGTGATTCCGGCGTCTCTGATTATAGCATTCTAAAAGACCGCAACGGAATCCGTTTTAACTCGGATGGATTGGGCCTGTTGGCAATAGATAGCCCAAAAAAAGTCAGATCGATACAAGTCGAAATTGACCGTCAGTTTCAACGAATTGGAACTGGTTTGTTCTTTAATTATCGAGTCAACCTGGCAAAAAGAGAGGCAGCATTCGAAACAATCAACATCAGGATGTATGGAGGCAGCCAGAATCGTTCTCTGCATCTTTATCGAGAAAAATACACTTGCAGTTATCCTGATGCAACCGGGTATCTTCATATGACTCAAATGCAAAAGGTAAATTTGAACATGCCGGACAGAAGGAAGAACCATCTTCAAATTGAAATTGAAGATGGTTCAAAATTGCGTTCAGTCATCCTGGATAATGTTAAATACAATTCACTTTGTGATACCACAAAAGGAAACAACAAGGAAACAAAGGGCGAAGCAATAAAAACACAATGCGGTTTTTACACATCACACTCTACGGGTGCCTTTACTGAATTGAAAGTTAATGGATTGTTTGTGTCTGTTTCGACGGAGTGAGTAACTTATCATCATGTGACTAAGGAGAAGTAAATGGGCTGTGAAAAATCATCTGAGGAAGTGAGATTAAGTAATTCTATTAGAATCGACAACATCGTCAGGGATCCCTCAACCTCAGACCAAATTAAGGTGACTTACACATATTCCTGTGATGTAAGCTGTAGAATTTATATAAAACTTTGCGACGATAATTCGACAGCATGCAATTGCACAAATGAACCAGGAGAGCCAGTAGCTCAACATAGCGGTCCTGCTGTTGATATTACAAACACTGTAACGATCACCGACCAGATAGGTTGCAACCCAAATGAGCCAACGCGCAAGGTGGTTCTGTGGGCTGAATTTGGCTCATATCAATGTGTGACCGGCGTGCTGGATGACTCAAACAACTGCGGCGGCGGCTCTGGCGGTGGCGGCGGTGGCGGCGGTGGTGGCGGTGGC